>DASWBF010000541.1:0-3352 GCA_036390735.1 Mycobacterium sp.
GCCGACACCCCATGCCCACGTCCACAAAACCGACCACTTGACTTCTTCCTCATAGGCTGCTCAGAACCGGTTATGTGGAGTTCCACATAACCGGTTGTATGTCCCACGCACGGTTATGTTGAATGCTGACCTGCCTGGAGCGATTTCCCTTGCAGCGCAGGGTTTGACAGATCAGACGTTCCACATAATCCGCCTGTCCATCGATGCTCCTTGGATCCAGTTATGGGATCTGAAAGGAGTGGGCGATGGGCAGGAAGGTGTGGTACCCGGCGGTGTCGGGGCCATTGTCGGCGTATGCGGCGGGGTATGTGGCGTGGATGCGGGCGCGAAGCTATTCGCCCTCGGCGATTTCGGACAGGTTGTGGCAGTTCGATCAGCTGAGCCGCTGGCTCGATCGCGAGGGGCTTCCCGTCGTCGAGTTGACCCTCGCGCAATGCCTGCGGTTCGCCGCGTCGCGGCGTGCTGCCGGCGTTGTGACGTTGGTGGCCCCGCAGAGCATGACGCTGCCATACGAGTATTTGCGGGCGCTCGGGTTGACGCCGGCACCGCCGCCTGTGCCGCACGGTCCGGTGGAGGATCTGCTCGCTGACTACGGCCGCTACCTGCTGATCGAGCGCGGCCTGACACCGCACACCGTGCGGGACGCCTACGTGCCGGCGGCGCGGTTGTTCCTCGCCGGCCGGGGCGGCCCTGGCGGGCTGCGCTTGGACCGGCTCGCTCCCGCCGATGTGAGCATGTTCCTGGCGCGGGAGTGCCCGCAGCGCACCCTGTCGGGAGCGCGGGATCTGGTGTCCGCATTGCGCTCGTTTCTGCGTTATCTGCACCTGTCCGGCCTGATCGAGGTGCCGCTGGTGTGGGCGCTGCCCCCGATCGCGGACCTGCGGGATCGCACGCTGCCGCGGGGCTTGGAGCCGGTGGCGGTCACGCGGCTGCTGGCCAGTTGCGACCGGCGCAGACTGGTCGGGCGGCGTGACTTCGCGATCCTGCTGCTGTTGTCGCGTCTGGGGCTGCGGGCGGGCGAGGTCGCCGGGTTACGCCTCGACGACGTCGACTGGCGTCGCGGGCTGCTGCTCATCCGCGGCAAGGGCGGCCGCTACGACGAGCTGCCGTTGCCCGACGATGTCGGCCAGGCGCTGGTGTCGTACCTGCGGCGTCGGCCGCGTTGCCAGTCGCGGGGCGGTGTTTGTGCGGGTGACCGCACCGCGCCGGGAGCTGAACCGGTCCACGATCGGCTGGGTCGTGCGTGCCGCATGTGACCGGGCCGGTCTGCCCAGGGTCGGCGCGCATCGGCTGCGGCACACCGCCGCGACCCAAATGCTGCGTCGCGGCGCATCGCTCGCCGAGATCGGCGAAGTGTTGCGCCATCGCGAGCAGAAGACCACCGCGATCTACGCGAAGGTCGACCGCACGGCGCTGCGGCCGCTCGCGCGGCCGTGGCCGACAACGCGGGCAGGTACGGCATGACCGGCGTTCGGGACGCCCTGGCTGACTATCTGCAGCTACGGCGCCGACTTGGGTTCGAGATGCCGCAGGACGGCCGCCTGCTGGAAGGGTTCGTGACCTTCCTCGAGGCGGCCGGCGCGGAGCGGATCAGCACCGATCTGGCGCTGGCGTGGGCACGGTCACCGGGGCAGGCGCACCCGTCTTATTGGGGTCAGCGGCTGACCGTGGTGCGCGGGTTCGCGCGCCACCTGGCGACGCTCGACCCGGCCAGCGAGATCCCGGCGCAAGACCTGCTGCCGGCACATCGGCCACGCATCGCCCCCTACATCTACACCGATGACGAGATCGCGGCATTGATCGCGGCTGCCGGACGGCTCACGCCGCCGCTACGCGCGCTACGGCATCAGACGCTGATCGGGCTGCTCGCGGTCACCGCGATGCGCCCGGCAGAGGCGCTCGCGCTCGACCGCGACGACGTCGACCTGCGACACCGCGCGGTCCTCGTCCGCATCGGCAAGCAGCACAAGCAGCGCGAGGTCCCGCTGCACGACAGCACCGTCACCGCGCTGGGCGAATACGTCCGCCAGCGTGACGCCCGCTTCCCGCAACCGACAACGCCGGCGTTCTTCATCTCCGCCCGCGGCGGGCGGGTTGCCCGCCACGAACTCAATCAGACCTTCACCCAGCTGATCCGTCAGGCCGGCTTGGACGGCCGCGGCACGCGCGCCAGGCCGCGGCCCTATGACCTGCGCCATGCCTTCGCCGTGCGCACCGTGCTCGACTGGTACGCCGCGGGCGACGACGTCGACCGCAAGATGCCGCTGCTGTCCACCTTCCTCGGGCACGCCGACCCGGCGAGCACGTACTGGTATCTGCAGGCGGTCCCGGAGTTGCTCGCGGTCATCAGCAGCAGGCTGGAACGATTGCCCGGGGTGTCGTCGTGAGCGCGCTCGCGCCGACGGTGCAGGCGTTCTTCACCGAACGTCTGATCACCCAGCGCAACGCCAGCCCGCACACCATCGCCGCCTACCGCGACACCTTCCGGCTGCTACTCCGTTTCGCCCAAGACCAGACCGGCAAACAGCCGTTTCAGTTGGACCTCGACGATCTGGACGCGCCGCTGATCGGCGCGTTTCTCACCCACCTGGAACAGGTCCGCGGCAACAACCCCCGCACCCGCAACGCCAGGCTCGGGGCGATCCACTCGTTCTACCGGTTCGCGGCGCTCGAACACCCCGAACACGCGCACACCATCGCGCGGGTCATGGCGATCCCGACCAAACGTCACCAGCGCAACACCGTCAGCTACCTCGACACCGGGGAGATCACAGCACTGCTCGCCGCGCCCGATCGCCGCACGTGGCTCGGCCGCCGCGACTACGCCCTGATGGTGCTGATGATCCAAACCGGGATCCGCGTCTCGGAACTCACCGGTCTGCGCATCGGCGATGTCCACCTCGGCGTCGGCGCCCACATCCGCGTCACCGGCAAGGGACGAAAGATGCGCTCACCCACGCTGACCCACGAAACCGTCGCGGTCATACGCGCCTGGCTCACCGAACTCCGCGGCGGCCAACCCGACCAGCCGCTGTTCCCCACCCGGCAAGGCCGGCCGCTCAGCCGCTACACCGTCGGCGCGATCATCACCCGACACGTCACCACCGCTGCCGTCACCTGCACGACGCTGCCAGCGAAACGCATCACACCGCACACCCTGCGCCATACCAACGCCATGCTCCTGCGCGCCAACAACGTCGACATCGCGACGATCGCGCTGTGGCTCGGCCACGAGACGACCCAACCAACGCACATCTACGAGCACGCCGACCCCGCCCTCAAGGAACGAGCAATCGCACGAACCGCCCCACTCGGAGCCAAGCCGGGCAGATACCACGCACCCGACGAACTC
>DASWBF010000542.1:0-12409 GCA_036390735.1 Mycobacterium sp.
GAAGAGACAGGACGCCAGTTACACGCTCACCGAGGAGGGCGACAAGACGCGGGTGAAGTTCGACTTGACCGTCGACCCGGCGATTCCGATTCCCGGCTTCGTGATGAAGAGGGCGATCAAGGGCGCGATGAACGACGCGACGGACGGGTTGCGCAAGCGTGTGCTGTCTCTGAAAAAGGGCGGCCGTTAGTCTGCTGGCGTGACCAACAGCGGACCCCTGGCCGGGGTGAGGGTAATCGAACTGGGCGGAATCGGACCGGGACCGCACGCGGCGATGGTGCTGGCCGATCTCGGGGCCGACGTGGTGCGGGTGCGACGACCCGGCGCCACGGCGATGCCGCGCGAGGACCGCGATCTGATGCACCGCGGCAAGCGGGTCGTCGACCTCGACGTGAAGGGTGAGCCGCAGAAGCTGCTCGACCTCGCGGCCAAGGCCGACGTGCTGCTGGACCCGTTCCGGCCAGGGACCTGCGAGCGCCTGGGCATCGGCCCCGAGGACTGCGCCGCGGTCAACCCGCGGCTGATCTTCGCCCGCATGACGGGCTGGGGACAGGATGGGCCGATGGCGTTGACCGCCGGGCACGACATCAACTACCTGTCGCAGACCGGCGCGTTGGGATCGATGGGCTACCGCGACCGGCCGCCGCTGCCGCCGATGAACCTCGTCGCCGACTTTGGTGGCGGTTCGATGCTGTTGCTGCTGGGCATCGTCGCCGCGCTGTACGAACGCGAGAAGTCCGGCAAGGGTCAGGTGGTCGACGCCGCGATGGTCGACGGGGTCAGCATCCTGGCGCAGATGCAGTGGACGATGAAGGCCGTCGGCACGCTGTCCGACGAACGCGAGTCCAGCCTGCTCGACGGCGGCGCACCGTTCTACCGCACCTACGAGACGTCGGACGGCAAGTACATGGCCGTCGGCGCCATCGAGCCGCAGTTCTACGCTCAACTTCTCGACGGCCTCGGATTGTCGGCCGACGACCTGCCCAACCAGCTCGACCCCGACGGCTTCCCGCAGATGCGCAAGCTGTTCACCGAGCGGTTCGCCAGCAAGACCCGCGACGGGTGGACCGAGATCTTTGCCGGCACAGACGCCTGCGTCACGCCAGTGCTGACGTGGAGTGAGGCCGCGGGCAACGAACACCTCAGGGCACGATCGACGATCGTGCACCGCAACGGGTTCGACCAGGCAGCTCCCGCGCCGCGGTTCTCGCGGACGCCGGCCACAGAGTTCGGCCCGCCGCCCTCCGACACCACGCCGGTCGAGGACATCGGCTGGTAAGAAAGTTAGCTAGACGCGGCGGAAAGCGCTTGGCAACCGCAGCGAGGGACTACCCTTGACTGCGTGGCAGTGCGCGCGTCACGTGAAGTGCTGATCGATGCTCCCCCGGAGGCGATCCTGGACGCGCTTGCCGATATCGAGTCGGCGCCCTCCTGGTCGTCAATGCACAAGCGTGTCGAGATCGTCGACAAGTACGACGATGGCCGGCCGCACCACGTGAAGGTCCATTACAAGCTGATGGGTATCACCGACAAGGAGCTGCTCGAGTACCACTGGGGACGCGACTGGGTGGTCTGGGACGCCGAGGAGACGTTTCAGCAGCATGCCCAGCACGTCGAATACACGTTGCGACCCGAAGCCGGCAAGACGCGGGTGCGTTTCGACATCACGATGGAGATGCGCGCCCCGATCCCCAAGTTCCTGATGAAGCGCGCCAAGAAGTACGTCCTCGACATCGCGACCGAGGGCCTGCGGCAGCAGGTGAGCGGGGGGAAGTCCTCGGTGCCCGCGAATCCCGAAGTGACGTAAGGCTTTACGGCTGCAGCGCCGCGGGTTCAGGCGATGCCGCAGCGACTCGGCGCTGACGCTCTACGGTCGCCAGGTAGAACGCCCACGGGAAGGCTGAACTGGTGGTCAGGATCAAGAGCAGGTACAGCCACGCGCGTCGAACCCGGCGGCGCCGGCCGTCGACGAGGAGGAACAGCGGCAGCAGGATCACGCTCATGATCGTGTAGTCCTGGCTCACGTTACTGGCGGCGGGGTTGGTGTACCCCAGCTGAATGAATTCCTTCCAGCTGCCGTGGTCTCCCCAGATCGCGTTGTGTGTTCCCTGCGAGTAATCCGTGACGTACCGGTAGCTGAAGTGATAGCCGAGCACCGTCGCCGCGATGCCCGTGACGTAAAAGACGACCTCGAGGACAGACACCTTCGGGGTCGCCGGCTGCCTGAAGATCTGCGGGTTTGACGCCACGATCGCGACGATGACCGCTATGCCGATGACGAGATGGATGGCGAGCGAGAGCATGGTGCCGCAGTCTGGTCCGCTCCACGAGTTATGTCAATATTGACATAACTTCCTGTACCGTACCGGCATGGTCCGGCCGGCGCAGACCGTGCGCAGTGAGCGCACCCGTGAAGCGTTGCGACGCGCCGCCCTGCTCCGCTTCCTCGATCAGGGCGTGGAGGACACGTCGGCCGAACAGATCGCGGCGGACGCCGGAGTCTCGCTGCGCACGTTCTACCGGCACTTCGCGTCCAAACACGATCTGCTCTTCGCGGACTACGACGCCGGCCTGCACTGGTTCCGCTCGGCACTGGCCTCCCGCCCGTCGGGCGAGCCGCTCATCGAGTCTGTCCAAGCGGCAATCTTCGCATTCCCGTACGACGTTGGCGTCGTGACCCAGATCGCCTCGCTGCGCGCCGCCGAGCTCGAACCGGATCGGATCATCCGGCACATCCGTCATGTCGAGGCGGACTTTGCGGAGGCGATCGCCGAGCACCTTCGCCGTCGAAGAGCAAAAGGAGACAACCTTGACGGCGCGCTTCAGATCGCGGTCACCGCCCGATGCATTGCGGCAGCCATCTTTGGAGCGATGGAGCTGTGGATGGTGGCCGACGAACGGTCCCTCGCGGATCTGGCGAGCATGTGCCAGACGGCGCTCGGCTGGCTCGATGGCGCGCTCTTTCGTCAATATTGACAAAACTCGGCGGTCCTGACAGCGTCCTCGAATGGCAGATTACGACGCGATCGTGGTCGGCGCGGGCCACAACGGTCTCACCGCCGCGGTGCTGCTGCAACGGGCCGGGCTTCGGACACTGTGCCTGGAGTCGAAGCTCTATGCGGGTGGGATGGCGTCCACCGTGGAGTTGTTCGACGGCTACCAGTTCGAGATCGCCGGCTCACTGCAGCTGTCGACGTCAGCGGTCGTGAGCCGAGAACTCGGGCTGGACGCATTGCCGACCGTCGACCTCGACGTGATGTCGGTGTCGCTGCGGGGCGTCGGTGATGACCCGGTCGTGTACTACACGGATCCGCTGAAACTGCTGACACACCTCAACGAGGTGCACGGCGCCGAGGCGGTCAACGGGATGGCCGGCTTGATGGCATGGAGCCAGGCACCGGCCCGCGCCCTGGGACGCTTCGACGCCTGCCAACTGCCGAAGACGATGGACGAGATGTATGCGTGCGCCACCAACGAGTTCGAGCGGGCGGCGATCACCGACATGCTGTTCGGGTCGGTCAGCGACGTGCTGGACAGGTACCTGCCCGACAGGGAGAAGCACGGGGCGCTGCGCGGGATGCTCGCGTTCCTTGCCGTCAACACCACCTACCGCGGGCCCGAAACACCGGGAACCGCAGCCGCTTTCGCGTTCGGGTTGGCCGTGCCCAACGAGGACGCGGTGTTGACCAAGAAGCTGCGCGGCGGCATCGGCGCGCTGACCCAGCACCTGCTCGGGCTGTTCACCGGTGATGGCGGAGAGTTGCGGTTGCGAACCCCGGTCGCCGAGATCCTGGTTCACGACGGATGGGTTGCCGGGGTGCGGACCGAGGACGGCTCGACGATCAGCGCGCCGCTCGTGGTGTCCAGCGTTGCGCCGGATTTCACGGTCTTGCGCCTCGTCGACGGTGGCGCGGTGTCCTCGGACGTGCGGGAACGATTCTCGCGCGTCGACCACCGCGGCAGCTACCTGCAGATGCACTTCGCACTCGACGGCATCCCGGAATTCGCCGCGCCGTACGAACTGCTCAACGATCCGATGATGCAGGCCAACATCGGGCTGTTTGCCACTCCCGAAGAACTGCAACAGCAATGGGAAGACTGCCGTCGCGGTATTGTCCCCGCGGATCCTGCGGTGGCACTGCAGATCCCGTCGGTGCACGACCCGGCACTTGCGCCCGACGGCAAGCACGCCGCGTCGGCATTCTCACTGTGGTTCCCCGTCGAAGGCGACGACTACGACTACGGCAAGCTGAAATCCGAGATGGGCCAACGCGTCATCGACAAGCTGACCCGCATCGCGCCGAACTTCGAGCGGCTGATCACCCGGCACACCACGTTCACGCCGCGGCACATGGGCACGATGTTCGGCGCACCGGGCGGCGACTACTGCTACGGCCTGCTGCACCCCGACCAGATCGGCTTCAATCGTCCAGGTCCAACGGGCTTCCGCGACCAGCCGATCGGCATCGACGGACTGTACCTGGGTAACGCGGGATGCTATGGGGGACCGGGGATTACGTTCAGTCCCGGCTACAACGCGGCGCGTCAGGCCCTGGCGCGGACGTGAGGAGCAATTAAGCCGCGCGGACGTGAGGAGCAATTAAGCCTGAGAAGTCAACGGCTGAGCGTCGCCAGCCGGCGCAGCGCCTCGTCGAGCGTGTCGTCCTTCTTGCAGAACGTGAACCGCACCAGGTGATTCCACGCCGCGGTGTGCTCGCCGTCGGGATCGCAGAACGCCGACAGCGGGATCGCGGCGACGCCCGCGCGGTGTGGCAGCTCCGCGCAGAACGTGGTGCTGTCGGAGTAGCCGAGCGGACGCGGGTCCGCGCACAAGAAATACGTGCCGCCGCTGTGGTGCACTTCGAAGCCGAGCTCCGTCAATCCCGTCGATAGCCGATCTCGCCTCGCCTGCAACGTCTTTCGCAGCCCGCGCACCCAGTCCTGCTGCGTGTTGAGCGCCAGCGCGACGGCGGGCTGGAACGGAGCACCGCCGACATAGGTGATGAATTGCTTGGCCGTGCGGACCGCCGCGATCAGGTCGGCGTTGCCGCACGCCCAGCCGATCTTCCAGCCCGTGCAGTTGAACATCTTCGCGGCGCTGGAGATCGTGACGGTGCGGTCCTCCATCCCCGGGTACGCGGCCAGCGGGAGATGACGCAGGTCGTCGAACACCAGGTGCTCGTAGACCTCGTCGGTGATCACGAGCAGGTCGGCGTCCACCGCCACTTCGGCGATCGCGGTCAACTCCGCTTCGGTCAGCACCGTGCCCGTCGGGTTGTGCGGGGAGTTGACGATCAGCGCCTTCGTTCGCGGCGTGACGGCGCGGCGCAGCGCGTCCACGTCGAGTGCGAAGCCGCGGCCGTCGGGCACCAGCGGCACCGCCGTGCGCTGCGCTTGAGCCATCGCCAGCACGGGCGCGTAGGAGTCGTAGTACGGCTCGACGAGCAGGACCTCCGAGCCCGGCTCGACGAGGCCGATCACCGCAGCGGCGATCGCCTCGGTGGCGCCGACCGTGACCAGCACCTCGCGCTCGGGGTCGTAGCTGATGCCGTACTTGCGCTGCCGGTCGGCGGCGATGGCTTCCCGCAGCGGCGCGATGCCCAGCCCGGGCGGGTACTGGTTGACACCGTCGGCGATGGCCTGCCGCGCGGCCTCCAGCATCGCCGGCGGGCCGTCCTCGTCGGGAAACCCCTGCCCGAGGTTGACGGCCCCGATCTGCGCGGCCAGCGCCGACATCTCGGCGAACACCGTGGTGGCGAAGGGCGTCAGCCGCGAGACCGTCATAGCCGCCTATCTTGCCTGTCGCTCCTCGCCTTCCGCCCGCGCAAATTGCATCGACACTGCGTTTTTACGGGACACGCCGGTCAGGCGGACGAAAACGCAGAGTCGGCGACGCCACGCTCAGGTCCGCGCTCGACGACGCCCCTAGAATGGGTGGCGTCCCGCTGGTCGGCGTGAGGCGCGGCCGGCGGATATCACGTTTGGCGCCCCGTTTGGTGCGGGCATGATTCCCAGCAGCGTTGCATTGCGCGCGCCAACGACGAAAAAGGTATCGATGACTGCAGCACGCTTACAACTGAATCGCGCCGACATGGACGACGCCAATCGCATCGTCAGCGCAATGACACAGGCGTTCGCCGCCAAGGTCGTCGGGCAGCAGAACCTGCGGGAATCGCTGCTGATCGGCCTGCTGGCCGGCGGGCACATCCTGCTGGAGAGCGTGCCGGGTCTCGCGAAGACGACCGCGGCCCGCGTGCTGGCGGAGTCGGTGCACGGTGGCTTCCAGCGGATCCAATGCACACCGGACCTGCTGCCCAGCGACATCGTCGGCACCCAGATCTACGAGGCGGAGACGCACTCGTTCGCCACCCAGCTCGGCCCGGTGCACACCAACATCCTGTTGCTCGACGAGATCAACCGCTCCAGCGCCAAGACCCAGAGCGCGATGTTGGAGGCGATGGAGGAGCGTCAGACCACGATCGCGGGCACGGTGTATCCGATTCCCGACCCGTTCCTGGTGATCGCCACCCAGAATCCGGTCGACCAGGAGGGCACGTACCCGCTGTCGGAGGCCCAAACCGACCGCTTCATGCTCAAGGAGGTGCTGCGCTACCCCTCCACGCAGGAAGAGGTGGAGGTGATGACTCGCATCGACGCCGGCGTCTACGACAGGTCCCGGCCCAGCCGCCCGGTGGTCGCGCTCGATGACGTCCGCCGGCTGCAAGCCGTGGTGCGCAGCGTGCACATGGACCCGGTGCTGATGACCTACGCCAGCGAGCTCGTCGCCGTCACCCGCAACCCGCACCAGTTCCTCTCCGCGCAGCTGGCGCGGCTGATCGAGTACGGCGCCAGCCCCCGCGCGACGATTGCATTCTGCACGGCCGCGCGTGCGCTTGCGGTGCTGTCGGGCCGCGGTCACGTGGTTCCCGAGGACATCGGCAAGCTCGCTCACCGGGTGCTGCGGCACCGGCTGATCCTCGGGTTCGAGGCCGCCACCGCGAAAGTGACCACCGACGACGTGGTCGACGCGGTGCTGGGTGCGGTGCGGGTTCCGTAGGGAGCCCCATGGGCAAGTACCTCAATCACGCCAAGCTGCACTTCGGCACCAACACGCGCGGGTTGCTTGCAGGCGGCCGCTACGCGCTGCTGCACACCCGGACGCTGGAGTTCGACGATCTGCGGCCCTACGTGCCCGGAGACGACGTGCGAGACATCGACTGGAAGGCGTCGGCTCGCTCGGGCACGGTGCTGACCAAGCGGTTCGTGTCCGAGAAACACCACAAGGTGCTGCTGGTCGCGGATGCCGGCCGCAACATGTCGGCGCTGGCGCCGAGCGGAGAAGTCAAGCGCGACGTCGCTCTCGCGGTGATGGGCGCGATCGGGCTGATCACGTTGGGCCGCCTCGACGAGATCGGCATGGTCTACGGCGACTCGCGCGGGTCCACCAACGTCGGTAACCGACGGGGCGAGACGCACATCGAAAGCCTGCTGGACCGGTTCTATCGGCACGCCTGCGGGCGGCCGGGCGCCAGCGACATCGTCACGCAATTGGCGTATGTGGCTGCCGGGCACCGGCGCCGGTTGCTGATCGTGGTCGTGTCCGACGAACCCGACGTCGACGACCGGCTGTCCGATGTGCTCCAACAACTTTCGGGCCGGCATGACGTGATGTGGGCGATGGTGTCGGACATGCCTGCCGTCGCTTCGGCCGAGCATCGAATCGACGGCTACGACGTCGCCGACGGCAAGTTCGTGCTCGGCGCCGCGGCTGCGGATCGCCGGGTGCTCTCGGCGTATCGCCGAGCCGAGCATGCCCGCACGCGGCAACTCGACAAGCTCCTCACCGCATACGCGATCCCGTACACGAAAATTCGGAGCAGTGACGAGATTCGCGCGAAGATCGTCGAAATGACCCAGGTGGCAAGCCGTGTCGGGTGACTTGCTGCGGTACCTCGGTGGTCCCGGGCCGTACTCCGGCTGGTGGCTGGTCCTCGGTGTGCTGGTCGTGTTGCTCGTGATCGCTTGGTGCGCGGGAGTTTTCGTGTGGACTCTGCCCTCGTCGACGCTGCGCCGGATTCCGCTGATCCGGTCCATTCATGCCAGGGTGGTTCGTCGCCGGTTCGCGCGGTCCATCCGCGACGTGCTGGACGAGTACAAGGCGGGTGAAATGTCGTCGACGGATGCGGCCGCCGCAATCAGGCGCACGCTGCGCGGCTTTTTGGCGCTGGAAACCAGTGGCCGAGCCTATTTCATGCATGTCGGCGACATGGCCGCAAGCGATCTGGCGGCGGCTGCGCCGCTGTTCTCGGTGCTCGACGAGGCGCAGTTCGACACGACGTCCGTCGTGGACCTCGCCGGTGTCGGACGCGATGCCGAGGAGCTGATCCAGACGTGGAGTTGATGTGGTGGCCGGTCTACATCGCCGGATTGCTCTGCCTGTGCGGGGGTATCGCGTTGGCGGTGGCGCTGCGTCCGCCGCGGTTTCACGGTCGGGTGCGGCCACTGGCGCACGTCAACCGGCTCACCCGGCTGCCCGAGTACGCACGCGCGGTTCGCGCGCAACTCTGGTCGACGGTTGTGATCATCCTGCTGCTGGTCGGTATGTTCCTGGCCGCACTGGTGGCCGGCTCGCGGCCCCTTGGCGCGTCGAGTCGCGCGTCTGAGCCGGACGACATCATGCTGTGTGTCGGTGCGCCCGTCACCGACCCCGCCACCGCGGGTCTGCTCAACTACTTTGCGCGACAATCGTTGTCCTTCGACACTCAGCGCATCGGCTTGACGTCGCCCAGCCTGCGTGTCGTGCCGTTGACCCGTGACTACCGGTACGCCAGCGATTCCTTCCTGCGCTACGCGAGACTCGCTGATCTACAGCGCCATGGCCCGCTACCGCCACCGCAGGCCACCGAACTAAAGACCCGGGTCAGTGAATTCACCAGACCGCTCGATTACGTCGACTACGCGCGCGGCGTCGAGGACGTCCTCGCGTTGTGTATGGCGGGTTTTCCCGGCGAGAAATCCGAGCGTCGGCGTTCGCTGATATATCTGGGCGACAGCAGCATTCGTGACGCCGACGAGAAACGCTCGGCGCTGTTCAATGCCGCACAAGCGACGCAGATGGCGCAGGCGGCCGGAATTCAGGTCAATGTCCTGGCACGCTCGGACGCTTCGGCAGCCGCCGCCGATCTCGGGTCGATCGCTGCCGCCACCGGTGGGACGTTCGACGTCTACGACCCGGCGGGGTCCACGGCCGACCTCGCGGGCAGCACCAACCCGACGCTGAGCGCAGCGCTCGACAGAATCCGTGCGCACGCACCTGAAGCCGTTGGAGCCGAGCAAAACTCGTTGTCCGACACTCCGAGGCTGGCCCTGGCTTTCGGCGTGGCCCTTGCTGCGCTGCTGTGCATGTGGCCGACGGTGCTGCGACGATGACGTTCAATCCTGTTCTTCCCGCGGCGGTCTTGTTCGGGGTGGCGGCGCTGATCCTGACGTCGCGGGTGCTGGCGCCGCGCCGGGCATCGGTGCTCCGCTGGATCGCGCTGACGTTGGCGATGCTGCTGCTGGTGTTAGCCGCAGCCGGTCCCGCTCTCGGGGCCCGTACGTCGCAGAACCCTTCGGCCCTCGGCACGGTGAATGTGTTCTTCGTTGTCGACCGGTCCGCTGCATCGCGCGTCGAGGACTTCGGTGACGGGGCGTCGCGGATGGCCGGCATCCGGCGTGACATGGCTGCGGTCGTCGACCAGTACCCAGGTGCGCGCTTCGCGGTGATCTCGTTCGCGTCGAGCTCTGAGCTGGACTGGCCACTGTCAGAGGATGTTTGGAGCCTCAAGCCGATGGTCGCAGCGCTCTCCACGTACACGTCGACGTCGCCCGAAGCGCTTTTCGAGGCGAACGCGGCAGCCGGGAACGACATCCTGCGCTACGAGCTGGAGCAGTCTGCTGAGCAGTTCCCGGGGTCGAAAAACCTGGTGTTCTACTTCGGCTCGGGTGCCGCTGGATCGACTGCGCCGCAAGGTAACTTCGATGTCGGTTCTGAACCCGTGGCGGGCGGCGCGGTGCTCGGCTACGGCACAACCGCGGGAGGCCCGGTCCCTGCTCAGATGGTCGACGGCCAGGTCACCTACCTGGTCGACACGCCGGGCGGCGCTCCGGTGCAGTCCGCCATAGACGAACCGCGCCTGAGGACGATAGCCGATCAGCTCGAGCTCCCCTATGTCCATCGGGATAGCGGCCAGAGCATCCCCACGGCGCTCTTCGCAGTCGGTGATTCGCAGGGTTCGGTGTCGGGTGACGAGAAACGCGTCGAGCTGTATTGGGTGTTCTCGCTCGCAGCAGCCGCTCTTTTGCTGGTTGAGATCTACCTGACAATCCGCCGGTACCGGCGTAATCGCTTGGTGCGACAAGAGGTTGAGCTGTGAGCCCGTCCCGGCTTCGTTTGCGACGGCGATTGCTGGCGTGGTCGGCGCCGGTGCTCGTCGTCGCGTTGGTGGTCGCCTACAAGTTGATCTCCGTCGTGGTCAGTGGCAATGGGGCAGCGTCGGCGTTGACGGACCGCGACGTCGACGCGCTGCGCGACGACGTCGGCACGCTGGAGGTCTTCGACGTCGTCGAGTCTGACAAGACGGCGTTCTGGGCAGCGAACCTCGCTGCGCTGGAAGGCGGTCTGGCCGAGGCGGATTCACGATTCAGCGCGATGCTGACGCACACCGATGTCTGTCCGGTGCGAGTCAACCTCGAGCTCGTCCGCGAGACAGACGGCGATCTCGCTGCCCGTGGCGGCGATACCCGTCGCGCCGAACAGCGGTATCGCGACGCGCTGGCGGTGGTGGACGGCGCGCCGCAGGGGTGCTTCGAAGGGAACGGCGATCCTGACGCCGATCGGCGGGCGGTCCGAAACGATGCCGCCGCTCGGCTGGCCGACAAGATCAACGCGCTGCGCACACCCTTGCCGCCCGCGCCGGCCGCACCCGCGCCGGTCGTCCCCGCGCCCCCGCCGCCACCTTCGCCGCCGCCGGTCGACGCGTCGGCGGCGCTCGCTGGCGTCGACCCCGACTGGCTGCCCGGCGAGGGACCGCCGCCCGCGTTGCGTCTCGAACCGGGAGTGGGCAACCCGCTCGACCGGCTCCGGGAGGCACTGGCGAATTCCGACGCAGCAGCGCAGCGAGAGGGCTAGGGGCCGCGACCGCCCAGGCGCAACCAACAGGTTGGATTAGGCCACTGTTAGGCTCCGAACACAGGGTCTACGCTCTAACACAGACGGGCTGTCCCCAGCACCGCCTTCGTGTTAACTGAAGAGGAATTCGCTATGTCCGAAGAAGCCTTCATCTATGAGGCCATCCGCACACCGCGCGGCAAGAACAAGAACGGCGCGCTGCACGAAGTCAAGCCGATCAGCCTGGTGACCGGCCTGATCGACGAACTTCGCCGCCGCTTCCCCGACCTGGACGTGAACCTGATCAGCGACGTGATCCTCGGCGTCGTCTCGCCGGTGGGCGATCAGGGCAGCGACATCGCGCGCACCGCGGTACTCGCTGCGGGCCTGCCGTACACCACCCCCGGCATGCAGCTCAACCGGTTCTGCTCGTCGAGCCTGGATGCCGTGAACACCGCCGCGATGAAGGTGCGCTCCGGCTGGGAGGATCTGGTGCTGGCCGGCGGTGTCGAGATGATGAGCCGGGTTCCGATGGGCTCCGACGGTGGCGCCTGGGCGCTCGACCCCGAAACCAACTACACGGTCGGGTTCGTCCCGCAGGGCATCGGTGCCGATCTGATCGCCACCATCGAGGGCTTCTCCCGCGAGGACGTCGACGCGTTCGCACTGCGGTCGCAACAGAAGGCGGCCGCGGCGTGGTCCGGCGGGTACTTCGCCAAGTCGGTGGTGCCGGTGCGTGACCAGAACGGCCTGGTGATCCTCGACCACGACGAGCACATGCGCCCGGACACCACGATGGAGGGCTTGGCCAAGCTGAAGACGGCGTTCGACGGGATCGGCGCGATGGGCGGCTTCGACGACGTGGCGCTGCAGAAGTACCACTGGATCGAGAAGATCGACCACGTGCACACCGGCGGCAACAGCTCCGGAATCGTCGACGGTGCCTCGCTCTTGCTCGTCGGGTCCGAAAAGGCCGGCGAGTCACAGGGTTTGACGCCGCGGGCGCGCATCGTGGCGGCCGCCGCCACCGGCGCGGATCCGGTGATCATGCTCATCGGTCCCACCCCGGCGACCCGTAAGGTGCTCGACCGGGCCGGGCTGACCGTCGACGACATCGACCTGTTCGAGCTCAACGAGGCGTTCGCGGCGGTGGTGCTGAAGTTCCAGAAGGACCTGCAGATCCCCGACGAGAAGCTCAACGTCAACGGCGGCGCGATCGCGATGGGTCACCCGCTGGGTGCCACCGGCGCGATGATCACC
>DASWBF010000543.1:0-4309 GCA_036390735.1 Mycobacterium sp.
CGTGATCCACGCCTCCACGCCGAGCTGGTCGATGTCGGAGACGCTCACCGAGCCCCAGCGTCGGGCGACGTGCACGCGCCAGGCACTGTCGAGCATCCGGTAGTGCGAGGGCGCGATGGCCTGCTGCTTGCGCGCCAGCCAGTCGGCTGCCAGCTCGCCCACCGTCACCCGGCCCAGCGAGGGCGCAACGTACTCGCCTTTGGCCTTTGAGACCTCCACCGTCGCGGCGAACAGCTCGGCCTCGCGCTTGGTGCGGAAACCGCGCTTGTCGGTCTGCCGACGGTCGGGCGTGCGATAGCGGACGCGGTATCTCTTGCCGTGGGCGGTCTGGTACGGGACAACCTGAGCCATGGCCCAGACCATAGGCCGCAACCGTGACGGAATGTGGGCAGAATGTGGGCAAACCCGAAGAACGGGCGGTCACAGTAATCGCTAATTATGCCATCTAGCTGCGCTAACAGGAGGATGGTTATGGCGGTGGCGGAGGGATTTGAACCCTCGGACGGGGGTTACCCGTCACACGCTTTCGAGGCGTGCTCCTTAGGCCGCTCGGACACGCCACCGCGGGTCAGCTTACCGGCCGACCCGAACGCTCATTCACGCTGCCCTTGGCTCTTCGCGCAAGCGCTCATCACCGTTGCCGCGCGAAGAACTCCGCCAAGGGCGCAGCACACTCATCGGCGAGCACTCCCCCACGCACCTCCGGGCGGTGCGTGAGCCGGCGGTCGCGGACCACGTCCCACAGTGAGCCGACCGCGCCCGTCTTCGGCTCCCACGCCCCGAACACCAGCCGCGCCACCCGCGCCATCACCGCCGCGCCCGCGCACATCGTGCACGGCTCCACCGTCACCGCCAGCGTGGTGCCGACCAGCCGCCAGCCGTCACCCAACACGGACGCCGCCGCCCGCAGCGCGAGGATTTCTGCGTGCGCGGTCGGGTCGCCAAGCGCCTCCCGCGCGTTGACCGCCCGCGCCAGTTCGACCCCGTCGGCGCTGAACACCGCGGCGCCCACCGGCACGTCGCGGGGCCCGGCCGTGGCTGCCGCCTGCAGGGCTACGCGGATGAGGTCTTCGTCACCGACCGCCGAAACCGAATTCCAGGTCGTCATCTCGCCGATTTCACAACCGTGGCTTCATTTTCGCCGCGCGGCGAATATCACCGGTTGAGGCGCTCGAGCGCCGCCGAGAACTCCTCGGGGAAGCCCATCCGCGCCGCGATCATGCCCAGCTGCTCGTCGGCGTACAGGTCCGTGTCGGAGAGGATCACCCTGAGCACATCGTCCGGGAGACCGAGATCGGACAGCACGTGCAGATCGCCCTCCTCAAACGGCTCGTCGGGGTCGAGTTCCTCGTACTCGATGTCCGCGTCGAGCTTCTCCAGGGCTTCCGCGGCGATCTCGTAGTCGAGCGCTGCGGTGGCGTCTGAGAGAAACAACCGCGTACCCGACGGTGCCGGACGCACGATGATGAAGAACTCGTCGTCCACATCGAGTAATCCGAAAACTGCTCCGGTACTTCGCAATTCGCGTAACTCGGTCTCGGCGGCGCTGAGGCTGGTCAGCACGCCGGCGCGCATCGGCGAGCAGCGCCACTTGCCGTCCTCCCGGACCACGGCCACCGCGAAGCCCTCCGGGATCTCCGGAGCCTGTTCTTTGGCCGGTCCACGCTGTGGTCCCATGGCCGCATACGGTAGTCGCCCAGCCTGGGCCTTGACCACGTATTGAGGGCAGACGCCCCGGGGCGAATGTGCCAACCTTGACAGGTGACCAAGACACCGGTGTGTGTGCTCGGCCTCGGACTCATCGGGGGGTCGATCATGCGCGCCGCGGTGAAGGCCGGCCGCGAGGTGTTCGGCTACAACCGCTCCGTCGAGGCGGCCACGGCCGCCCGTTTCGACGGCTTCGACGCGACACATCACCTCGACGAGGCGCTGCGCCGCGCGGCGGACACCAACGCATTGATCGTGCTGGCCGCTCCCTCACCCGCACTGCCGATCTTGCTGCCTTATGTCAGCGACATGGCGCCCGACAATCCGCTCACGGACGTCGCCAGCGTCAAAGTGGCGGTGCTTCAGGAGGTTCAGAAGGTCGGCTTGGAGGCGAACTTCGTCGGCGGACATCCAATGGCGGGCACCGCACACTCCGGTTGGGCCGCCGGCAACGCCCGAATGTTCATGGGAGCGCCGTGGGTGGTCAGCGTCGACGACCACGTCGACACGCGGTGTTGGGCGATGGTCACAGAACTGGCACTGGACTGCGGCTCCGTTGTGGTGCCGGCCCGGTCCGACGAACACGACGCGGCCGCCGCGGCGATCTCACATCTGCCGCACCTGGTCGCTGAGGCCATCGCGGCAACCGCCGGCGAGGTGCCTCTGGCGTTCGCGTTGGCCGCCGGGTCGTTCCGGGACGTCACCCGCGTCGCCGCCACCACCCCGGAACTGGTCCGGGCCATGTGCGAGGCCAACGCCGAGCAGGTGCTGCCCGTCCTCGACCGCACGATCGAACTGCTCACCCACGCCTCGAACGCGCTCGCTCAGCACGGTACGGTGGCCGACCTGGTCGACGACGGCCACGCGGCCCGGACTCGCTACGACGGCTTTTCGCGCTACGAGATCGTCGGCATCGTCGTCGGCGAGGAGAACTGGCGCGAGGAGCTTGCGGCGGCGGGCAGAGCCGGCGGCGTGATCAGATCCGTGTCGCCAGTCCGGGGTAGTCGAGGATGAAACCGTTGTCGTCGACGGTGACCGTGGTCTCGGCGACCGGCGAGTGCACCTTGATCCCATCGGATCCGGCGCTGTAAGTGATCGACGCCGGGTTCACCGCGAACTCCGGCAATGTCACGTACACCACCGGCACCGTCACCGTGTCTCTGTCCTTGTAGACTCCGGTCCGTCGAATAGGCAGCGCATTGAAGAACGGGCTGAACAGAATATCCACATCCAGCGCGCCGTCGAAGGCGCCCCGCGACTGCCCCCGGTAGTCGGTGACCAACCACATGTTCTCGTCATCGCGCGCGATCGACAGCTGGCGGTCCCGCTCGGCCAGCGTCACGGTCATCGACAACCGCTTGGTCGCGCCAGATTCGTCGGTGACCAGATCGTAAGACGCGCTAAACGCCGGGTGCGCGTTGGTGGCGGCGGCCACAATCCGCCCGTGGGCCTTGATCCGATTGCCGGACAATTGAACTCGCGCCGACTCCATGCGCGCAACATCATAGGCGCGCCAAGTCAAGATTGCCGGCCATGCGCTTGGTGTCGCTTCAGAAGGGCTCGCACTCACCCGTCTACGGTAAGCGACGGGTGCCCCGCGCGCGTGCGGACCGGGAAGTGCGTCGCATCGTTGTGACGGCCGCCACGTCATCGACCAACGGCTCTGGCATGCTCGGCCTGATGTCGCCGGCTATGCGGCTCCGGCGCAGCCGGCCGGTGCCCGGCACGGAAGCCCACACCGCGAAGGCCAGCAGTGCATCGAGGATCAACGCCAGCGCCGTGACCATCAACGCACCCACCAAGGCGATGTAGAACTGGCGCACCTTGATGCCGTCGATCAGGTATCGGCCGAGTCCGCCGAGGCTCGCATACGCCGCGACCGTGGCCGTCGCGACGATCTGCAGTGTCGCGGTGCGCAGGCCGCCGAGGATCAGCGGCAGCGCGTTCGGCAGCTCGACGCGCAGCAGCACCCGTGTCTCGGTCATGCCCATCGCCCGCGCGGCGTCGACCACGGCCTGCTCCACGTTCGCGATGCCGGCGTATGTGCCGGCCAGCAGCGGTGGGATGCCGAGCAGCATCAGCGCCACCGTGGGCGGCAGCAGGCCCAGTCCCCACAGCAGCACAGCGAGCAGCAGCACCCCGAGCGTCGGTAGTGCGCGCAGCGCGTTGACACCGGTGACCACGACGAACGTGCCCCGCCCGGTGTGCCCGACCACCATGCCGATCGGCACGGCGATCAACGCCGAGACCGCAACTGCCACCACGGTGTACTGCAGGTGCTCGCCGGTGCGTGCCAGCAGTCCGGCGCTGCCGCCCCAGTTGGCGGCGGTGAAGATGTAGGACCACGCCTGCTGGAGGAAGTTCATCGCGCACCGCCCGTTCGTGCGCGCGCCCACGGCGTCGCGAGCCGGCCGGCCACCAAGATCGCGCTGTCGACGACGATCGCGAGCACGAAGATCGCGATGATCCCGGCGATGATCTGGTCGCTCTTGTCGGCTTGATAACCCTCGGTGAACCAGGTGCCCAGGCCGCCGATGCCGATCACCGAACCGACCGACACCATCGAGATGTTGGTGACCGCGACCACGCGCAGGCCGGCCAC
>DASWBF010000544.1:0-3456 GCA_036390735.1 Mycobacterium sp.
GCCGGATTCCTGCGGCGTTCGCGCCGCCCGGCACATCTGGATGCGTGCCAGCTTGAATCCGGCTGGCCCCGGCAAGCGAGCGTCTGACGCTCCTGCGTAACGGAGTTTCGGTCATAGACCGGAACTGATGAGTTCGTGGTAGGTCGATCAAGAGCACCCTAGCCTCGATTTTTCGCGCGGCGTTGTCGGGTCGGATGATGCCGGCGCAAGGCGGGCCGGTGGGCTTGATTTTGCTGGATGGGTATGTCGGGTCAGCCGGTGTCGCTCGGTGGGCGGGCTTTCCAGGGCCGGCGGGGTTCCTCGGGTCGGGTGGACGGTGGCCTGGACGGTCAGGGGAAGGCGGCCCGAAGTCGTTGCCATGCTTGGCAAATCGCGGCTGCCCACCGCCAGGTGGCGTCGATGCGTAGCCGGATTTGTCGGGCGCCTCGGGTGATTCGTGCCGCGACGTGCAGGACCCGGTATCGGAAGGTGCCGATCTCACAGGTGGCCAGATCGGGATGCTCGGCGAAGCCGATCAGTTTGGCCCAGACCACCAAATCTGTTGCCGCCAAGATGATTTCCAGCCAGGCTGCGTTCGCGTCGGCGCGGTGACACGGCAGGTTGGCCAGCCCGGTGGCCTTCGCCTGGCGGATCCGGTCCTCCACCCGGGCGTGCTGGCGGTGGCGCAGTTCCAGCCCGCCGAGTTGGCCGGGGACCACACCGGGTGGCGTGTCGGTGATGAACGCGGTCACTCGCGGTCCCTCGGAGTCGGTGAATCGCAGCTGCGCTCCCGGATGCGGGCGTTCTGTACGCAGGATCAACCGGGTCCCGGCCGGCCAGCTGCTCAGATCCACCAGGTCGGTGGCTTCGGCGACCCAGGCGCCGTCGCGGATGGCGCCGCCATCCTCGATCGCCGGATACCAGCCGTCGGCGGTGTTGAGAACTTCCACCGCATCCTGCACGCGGGCATCCACGGCGTAGCCGAAGGAATAACCCACCCCGCGCGCGCGGCACGTCTCGGCGAACCCGTGGGTGGCGCCGGCCGAATCGCAGCGCACCAGAATCTGTTGCGCGCCGGGATCGTCGGGGTCGGGCCGGTAGGGGCCCGGCAGCGACTCCAGCGCCCACCCCAGCACCGTGATGTGGTCGGCGGCGGTATTGCTGCCGGCATTCCCGGGTCGCAGCAGCCCGGCCAACGCTTCCCCATCGGCGATCTCGGGACGGTCCAAAAACGCCAGCAGCGAGTGATGACCCCAGGTCTTCTTCCAGGTCGCGGCCGCGCCTTCCTTGTTGTCGGAATGGTCGATCGTGATGGTGGCATCGATATCGATATGCAGCCACTCACCCGGCGCCGGCGCCGCCCCGCCAGCCCACGCCGCCGCACGGGCGTGCGCGCGGGCGGCTCGGATACCGGGCAGGTGTGCCGCGTCGATGCGGGCATCGACCAGCCGCCACATCGTGGTCGTGGACGCCGCGGCGCCAAAGGCGTGTTCCCGATCCCCGCACCGCTGCCCGACGCCGTCGATGCAGTCCGCCCCGGCGGCCACCGCCGCGGCCAGATCGGCGAACACCGCACCCGGCTCATACGGCATCGTCAAGTTGTTGACCTTGTGTGGTGGCTGCGAGGATTGGTCGTTGTGGCGATTGCGGCCTCTAGACTCGGCGCGGCGGGGTGAGGTCGCCGAGGAGCTGCGGAAGGTGGCCGAAACGTTCGCCGACGTGCCTGATGGTAAGACAGCCTCATATGTGCTGGGCGTACTCGCCCACCTGCTCGACCCTGGTTGACCTGCACGACGTGTTCCGAAATCGGTCGGTTACGGGACAGGGGCCGGATTACCTCGTGGCGGTTGTGTTGCCAGATCTATTGCGGCACAACATGAATATGGCCTACCCCAACCTGTCTACCAGCACGAACAGGTTAGCCGCCACGGTCCGCAAACGCCAGGGATGGACTGTGAAATCCGTCGGCGTATGCCTACGCGGGTCCAAATCCTGCACCTGCCACCGCAGTTCAGACGGCGCCGCACCTTGTCAAGCGGGTCCGAGGACACGACATACGGTCGTACACATCAACAACGTCCCCGGAGCAAGCTGTGGACGTGGCGGTTGCGGTGTGGCAGGAGCAGGCGAGTGCGGCGGTGCGGCAGGAGCAGGCGAGTGCGGCGGTGCGGCAGGGCCAGAATTTACCAAGAGGTGACTCGCGGTGAAGGTCGCTGCCTGGTCAACCATCCCGGTCTCCGCGTACTGCATGTGCGCGTTGAAGTCCATTCCGCTAGAGCAAATTAGGTCATCGGGGACGCACAAGTCGATGGTCTTAGCCGCATACAGCGGGCCGACGGCGATCTGCGGCTCATTGATCGCACGCATAAACCGATAATTTGGTTTTCCGAACAGGGCGACCGCGGCGACGTGGTCTGCCACATCGGGCGGCATCGGGTTCGGTACACCTTCAGGTGCCCCATCCGGGATGGCATTCGCGGTGACAAAACCCATCACGGCCGCGCCTGGGGAAAATCCGCCGAGCACCAACTCGGTGTTGGGACAAGTCGCCGCCACGGACCGGACATGAGCGCTCGCGTCATTAATACCGTCTAAGGCGGTGCGGAAGTCGGTGCTGGCGGGGTAGTCGACCGGATATACCCCGATCGACTTTGTGCCGACTCGCGCGCGCAGCGCGTCCACAAATGCCTGTCCGGTTGGACCAAGACCGGGGTCCTCGGTGGTGCCGCGCGCGAATACCACCTCGACGTCGGGGCACGGCTGCGCGGACGCGGACGGAACGGGTGCGCTCAGCGGCGCCCAACTTGCTACCGTCGCAGCACTAACGAACACAGCGATATGGCGTGCCCCCACGGCGCAATGCTGACATACCGCGACGACCGCGACGACCGGAAAAACAAACGGCCAATGAACGCCGCGTGAATCCGCGCCCAGAGGCGTATCAGCGCATCATGCCATTAGCCCGGGCGCGTGCAGCCACGGCGGCGCCATAGCAGCAAAGATAGCTGGGACGACAACTCTGATCCCAGCAATATCCCAGCGGCATCGTCAAGTTGTTGACCTTGTGTGGTGGCTAGCGCACGCGCGGCGCAGCGCATGCGGGCTGAACCAGACCGATGGTGACCATCGCGCTGAGCGAAGCCGCGATGACCGGTTTGGACCCGACGTGGTCGTCGAGCAGACCGCCAGCGACCGCGCCCAACGCCGCCACTACGCTGGCGGCCACGCCGAACAGCAAGACGTCGGCCTGCGAGATCCAATACACCCTGGCCCCGAGCACACCGCCGAACGCGAACACGCCGGATATCCCATCCCGAAATACCGCGCTGGCAAGCAGGTAGTAGACGACGTTGCGGCCAGCAACACCAAACCAGCCCACAGGTAGCGGGGGTCTTGGCGGATCAGGCTCATCGCGGCGGTCAGCGCCACCGCCGCCATGGTGAACGCCGTCAACGCGTTCCGCCGCCGCTGTGGCGA
>DASWBF010000545.1:0-8226 GCA_036390735.1 Mycobacterium sp.
TGGAGAACCTAGAGCTGCTGCAGGGCGACATTGCGCAGATGGACCTGGCGACCCTGGGGCAGTTCGACTACATCGTCTGCCACGGCGTGTACAGCTGGGTGCCGGACAATGTGCAGGACGCGATCCTGGCCGCCTTCCGCACGTTGCTGGTTCCCGATGGCGTGGCCTACATCAGCTACAACGTGTATCCCGGCTGGAAAGCGAAAGAGATCGTGCGCGATGCGATGCTGATGCGCAGCGGTGGCCGCGAAACCCCAGGGGAGAGGGTGGCCTATGCGCGCGGCATGATCACGTTCCTGGAGGACGTGGCCCCCGCCGACAGCGTGCTGGCCAGGGCGCTGGCCGACTACAAGGTCATCGCCGCCAGTTCAAAGGATTACTACCTGCTCCACGAGGAACTGGAGACGTTCAATTCGCCGTGCTATTTCCTCGACACCGTCTGGCCTATCTGGCGGAGGCGCTAACCTCAATCATGTTCCCGATGAATTACGGCGACAAGGTTGCGGAGCCGTTGCTCAAGGAATGCGGGCACAGCCAGGTCCTGATGGAACAGTACCTGGATTTCGTCGTCAACCGCCCGTTTCGACAAACGCTTCTGGTGCATGCCGAACGCGCACAGCAGATCAGATACCAGCTGGACCGGAGTCGTTACGAACGCCTGCAGTTCGGCGCCTGGCAGCCAGCTGTCGGCGGCGAAACCCGCCTAGACGACTCGAGCCAGGAATATGGTGATCCGGCCGCGGCGACGGTGGTCACGCAGAACCCGGCCGTCAAGGCGGCGCTTGATGCGCTCACTGCCCGCTGGCCGTCGACGCAGTCACGGCAGGAACTGCTGAACGAGGTGCAGACGCAGCTTCGAGCCGCCGGTGCCGACGCCACCAACGTGGAGGGGTCCATCGACGACCTGCTGGACTTCTTGATTGTGCGCGGACAGGCGCGGTACCGCCTCGATCCGGTGATGGTGGAGCCTGTGTCCACCCCGCTGCGGCTGGACGAGCCGATCAGGCAGATGGCGCAGCTGACGCGCGCAGACGCCGACGCGTCCACCTTCAACGTCTGGCACGAGACGGTGGCGCTGTCGCCGGTGGACAGCCATGTGCTGCCACTGCTGGACGGCACGCGTGACCGCGATGCTCTGGAGGATGCGCTGCTGGCCCTCGCCCGCGAGGGCCAGCTCTCGTTCGAGCGCGACGGTCAGCCCGTGTCGGGGGAGTCGGAGCTGCGGGAGGCGGTGGTTGCGTACATCGACGCGCTTCCGCAGCGCCTGACCGAAATGAAGCTGGTGTCCGCGCGTCAGGCAGGTCTCTGAGCGCCGATCTTCTCGATCGCGCCAACGACCGCCCCGGGGTCGTCCAGCGCCACAAAGGTTTTGGCGCCCCGCACGTCGATCATCGTGGAGTTCGGGAACTGCTGGGCCAGCCGCCGGCCCAGCGACGGCGTGAAGCAGCGGTCGGCCTGGCCCCACACGAGGGTGACCGGCTTGGTGAACCGCGGAAGGCGAGTCGCGACGTCGGTCAAGTCGGTCTGTGCGACGTGCCGCAGCAGCGTCGCGAGGTCGCGGCAGATGCGCTCGTCCGCGCGGCACGGCTCCAGCCAAGAATCCGTCAGCACCGGATCCGGATGGCTGATGAGTAGCCCAAATCCAAGTGGAGAGTGACGCAGGGCGGTCAGCCGCATCGTCGTAAACAGCGTCCTGATCGACTTCGGCCCGCGCAGCATCGCGAATACGGCGTCGAACGGGAACGGCGGGAACGTGTCGAACGCGTCGCAGTTGGTGAGCACCAAGCGGCCGACGTGCTCGGGATGGGCGTCGATCACCAGCTGGCACAAGCCGCCGCCGGTGTCGTTGCCCACCAGCGTCACGTCGGAAAGGTCGAGCGCGACGATGAAGTCGCGAATCATCGTCGCGACCCCACGCGGCGAGAGGTCGGCTCCGGCGTTGACCGGTATCCGATGGGAGCCGAGCGGCCAATCCGGCAGAATGCAACGAAAGCCCTTGCCCGCCAACTGCTCTGCGACTTCGTGCCATAGCCGGTGGTCCACCAGAATCCCGTGGACGAACAGGACCGGCGGGTGAGGGGAATCGTCGGGGCCCAACACGTGGTAGTCGATGGTCGCTTGCTTCAACGTCACCTGCGGCATGTCCGCTATCCTCTCCATGTCTGCAACTTGCAAACAGTTGGTATGAAAGTTACGTGCAACCTGTATGAAAGTCAAGAGTGGCGATACCCCGCCGGCGCGCCGCACACAGGCCGAGCGGACCGCGGCGACCCGGGCGCGGTTGGTCAACAGTGCCCGAAAGTTGTTCGCCGACAAGGGTTTCAGCGCGGTATCGACGGAAGCGATCGCGACGGCGGCCGGTGTGACGCGCGGCGCGCTTTATCACCAGTTCGAGGACAAAGCCGCACTGTTCACCGCGGTGTACGAGGAGGTGGAGCGCGAGCTGGTCGCCGACGTGGCCGGGCGCATCGTGGCCATCGGGCCGGGCGATCAGTTGCAGGCGATGCGGATCGGCGCGCAGCTGTTCTTGGACCTCTGTTCTGCGCCAGCGGTTCAGCAGATCGTGTTGATCGACGCGCCGGCGGTGCTGGGCTGGGAGAAGTGGCGGGCGGTGGGCGTCAAGTACGGGTTGGGCGTCATCGAGACGATGCTCGGCCAAGCCATCGCCGACGGCGTGATTCCCGAACAACCCGTGCGTCCAACGGCTCACGTGCTGCTGGGCGCGCTGGACGAGGCCGCGCTGTACATCTCGCGCGCCACCGACGCCGAGGACGCCCGCACGCAGATGTACGCGGTGTGCGACCGGGTGATCGCGGGCATCGCGGCGCGTGATGTCGAAGCGCTACCCGCGCCCGGGCTCAAGCGGTCTCGACGACGGCCTTGATCCGTTCCAGTGTCTTGCGCATGTCGCGGACATTGCGGCGTCGACGCAACGGGCCGAGCAACGCTGCATACATGCGCAGGGCGGCAGCATCGGCCAGCCGGAAGGACTCCGTCACGTCGGTGCCGTCACCGCTCGGCGTGAGCCGGTAGTGCCAGTGGTTGAGCGCCCGGTCGCCAGCCAGCACGTCGAACCCGAACTCTCGGCCGGGTTCGCAGTCCGTGACCCGGCATGTCGTCCAGTAGACGGGCCCGATTTCGTTGCGCCGCACGTGTCCCCGGAACCGCGCACCGACTGCCGGGCCGGTGGCGCCGCCGACCCATTCAGCCTCGAAGGTTTCCGGCGAAAACCGACCGATGTTGCGAACGTCGGCCACGAGTTCCCAGATCTGCATTGCCGGCGCGGCCATGTGCACCGTCACTGAACCGTCCATGCTGCGATTCAAGCAGAACGGGACCGAGAGTTACTAGGCTGGTTCACAGTGGTGACAGTCGACAGCAAGCCAACTAGACGGGCCGGCCCGTCGCGATTACTGATGCTGTTGCTCGTTGCGCTCACGATGGTGGTGGCGGCAGGCGCAGCTTTCCTAGTGCTACGAACGCGAGGCGACGCACTCGACCGCCCGCAAGATCCGCTGAGTGACGAACAGAGCAAGGCCCAGGTCGTCGAACCGGCGAAGGAGATCGTCGCCCTCGCCAAACTCCACAGCGCTGTCGGGGGTTACATCCTGATGTCGTGCAAGAACCGGACCGACCCGCCGTACCAAGGTGCGATCTACCTGACCTTTGACGTGCCGAAGGCGACCGATTACTTCGATCAGGTTGCCGCATCGTTGGTTTCGCACGGCTGGCGGCAATCGCCACCGCCAAGTCGGTATCTTTCCGGCACCACGGTCTCCAAGAACGGTGTCACTGCCATCCTGTACCGCGACCCCGATCGCACTGGCTCCGGGATCATGAAGATGTACGGCGAATGCCGGAACATGGTCGACCATCGCAATGACACCACCGACTGGGTCGATATCACCGATCAGTTCCGTTAACACAGACGCGACTCGCCAGCAGCACAATGGCCGCATATCTCACGGATTCCGGGCAGTAAGTGGTTTCCTGGAGTTTGTGACTGACGTGAGGTACGCCCGGCGGCTGCGCCGCGGTCCGTCGGTTCGCGTCTCGTTAACCACGGGCTTTGTCGGCACGATCATCATCGTGCTGATCGGTATCGCGGGACCATATCTTGAGCGGGCGACGACAACTCAACAGCCGGTGGCTGATCCAGGTTTCGTCGCTGCGCGATCGGCGCCGACTGCTCCAGCCGATTCGGCTCCGCCGCCGCCCGCGATCGACGAGCGCGGCTTCGTCAACTCGTTCGCCCGGTGCGACGGTCCGCAGTCCGTCGTAGCACTGGGCCGCACCGAAGGGTCCGAGGTGGCCATCTGCGCGGCCGCCGACGGGCAGTATGTGTACAAGGGTGTCCGGTTGAGCCGCGGAACCACGCTCGGCCTGGGCGGTGTGACGTTGACTCCCAATGGATTCGAGGCACGAAACGACGGGGTCGTCTATAACGTGTCGCCCACCGAGCTCGTGATCTCCGACGGCAGCACCGTCCTGTCCCGCGAGCCGATGGTCGCGTACCAGAATCGGTGATGACGACTCGACGTGGTCGTTCCTGTACCGCGCTAACACTCAGCGAGAGTTGAGTGCGCTGTCCGCGATCGCACCGATTACGGGTCCGAGCGCCTGAGCGTACTCGATCGTGACGTGGTTGTCGTCGCGGTAGACGAGGTTGTTGCCGACGATCACCGGGCAGCGATCGGTGGTGCAGAACAGGGACGTGAGGTCTGCGTATTGCCCGCCGGCCGCCGTGGTCGCCGCGGCCTCAGTCGCATTGCCGGCGTCGTTCACCGCCTCCGAGCGCGGCGGCGAACAAGCCTGCGCGTCGTTCAGATGGCCGGATACACAGGTCGGCACGGTGGTGAGCGGGTCCGGGATCGGGCCGAGCACCAAAACGGCTGCCCCCGTTGCCCGCAACCGGCTCACCAACCGGCTCAGGCCGTTCACCCAGGCCGGGTCAAACGACGTGAACCCGAAGTCCGCGCCGTACCGGCGCGACATGCTGACCACGATCAGGCGCGGTCGCTCGGCAGCCAACCTGTTCAACACGTCGGTTCGCCACTGCTCGCATTCGGTGTACTGCCGGCCAAGATAGGGGCTGGTGATCGGCAGCTCCATCAACGGACAGGTGACCTTGCCGAGTGTCTCTAGCCGCCAATGCCGTTGCTGGGCAAGAGGTTCGAACGCCGGATTCCACATCGCCGCATGCGAGTCGCCGACCAACGCCACCGTGGTGGCCGACGCGGTGTCGCCCGAGGCGCACTCGTCTTGGCCGACTTCACGCCACGACCGCACACACCCGTTGAGGAAAACCGTTGGCTTGTCGCCCGGCGCCTCGGCAAGTGAGGGGGACAGGTTCGATGGAACGGCTTGCACCGCAACCGATGCCGTCACGGCGGCCTGAACTCGAGCGGTCATCTGCGCAACCGCGCCGTCCTGCGTGCTGGACGGCGCGGGCGACGTGACCGTCATCGCCGCGGCCGCTGTTCCTTGCCCGACCGGAAGCGGCCGAATCACCAACAGCACCGTGGCCGCACACGCGGCGACCGCGGTGACGGCCGCGCCGAGCACCAGGCTGCGCGCCGCAGACCGCCTGACGGGTGCCGCGAATCGGATCGGATTTTCGATGAGGCCGAGCGTCAACACCGCGAGTACGAACGACACCCCTACCGCAACGAGGCGACCCGCGAGTCCGAGCGAGTGTCCCAGAAGTGCCGGCGCAAGCAGCAGCACAGGCCAGTGCCACAGATACCAGGAGTACGACACCCGACCGATCGTGCGCATTACCGGTCGCGACAGCGCACGGCCGACGCCCCTGTCGGACACGGCACACCCGGCCCCCACCACCAACGCGGTCCCGAAGACGGGCAGCAGCGCGGCGGTACCGGGATATGGTGTCGTCTCGTTCAACTCGATGCAGGTGAGGACGATCAGAAGCAGACCGCCCCAGCCCGCGATCGCTGCGCTGCGGTCGGACAGCCGGCGCCATCGGCTGGCGGTGAGCGCAACCAATCCGCCGACGGCCAGCTCCCAGGCGCGGGTCGGCAACGAGAAGAACCCCCATGACGGAAACGAGTGCGTCGACGCCAGCGAGATCAGAAACGAAGCCGCCGCGACGATTCCGAGGATCAGGAGGTACGGCGCGGCGCTGGAGCGAGCCCCGCGGCGGGCTCGGAGCACCAGCCACGCGGTGCCGATGATCAGTGCGGGCCACAGCAGATAGAACTGCTCCTCGACACCCAGCGACCAGTAGTGCTGCAACGGCGATGGGGGAGCGTCGCTTGCGAGATAGTCCGTGCCGTCGATCGCGAATCGGTAGTTGCCGACGTAGACCGCGCACGCGATCGCGTCGCCGAGGACGCCGCGGGCCTGCAACGGCGGCAGCAGCACACACGACACGACCGCCGTGGCGACGAGCACCGTTGCCGAGGCGGGCAGCAGGCGGCGGGCCCGCCCGCCGTAGAACCGGAGCAGACGAATACTTCCGCGCGTGCTGACGTCGCGCCACAGGAGCCCGGTAATCAAGAACCCGGAGATCACGAAGAAGACGTCCACACCCACGAAACCACCTGTGACACCTGGGAATCCGGCGTGGAAGAGCACCACGGCGAGCACCGCGACGGCGCGCAGCCCCTCGATGTCCGCGCGGAAGTCACGCCGCCTACCGGCGCGGGGAGGCGTGCCGCGTCGGGGTGAAGCGGTGGGCGCAACGATGTTCACTCGAGCAGCGATCTTGCCACGCCCAGGCCGAAGAACCCGGGAGGTCAGCGGGCACGTCGCCTACGACGCCATCCACCTCAGTTCGTCGGGCAGTTGACCGCGCCAGAACGCGGCATCGTGTCCGCCCGGGGAGAAGCTGCCGGAGACGGGCCTTCGCAGCTGCGCAACGAATTGCCGGCTGGCGGCGTAGAACCGGTCAGCGGTGCCGCAGTCCACCCGGATCGGGATCGACATCAGCGCGGGCAGACCGAACACGGTGTTCTTCACCCAGTCGTTGTAGCTGTCGAAGGCGCCGTCGTCGGTCGCCATGTACGACGTCCACAGTGCCGGGCTCACCGCGCAGATACCGGCGGTTCGCGCGGGGCCCAGCCGGGCGCCCAGTAGCAGGGCTCCGTAGCCGCCCATCGACCAGCCGAGAAACCCGACACGTGACGTGTCGAGCCCCTGCCCGGCAAGCATCGGCAAGAGTTCCATGAGCACCATCGCTCCGGAGTCCGCACCTGAGGCCCGCCTGTGCCAGTAGGTGTCGCCGCCGTCCACGCTGACGACGGCGAACGGCGGCACACCGGCGCTGGTGAGCCGGGCCAGTCCGTCAGCAACACCGAGATCCATCACACTGGCCGCGTCGCCGCCGCGCCCGTGCAGTGCAATGACGGGATGCAACGGCTGAGTTTGTCCCGGTGGACGGGCGATGGCCCAGTTCGTCTCGACGTTTCCGCGAGCCGCGGAGAGGAACGAGCCGGCGAGGTAGGTCGGCGCCGCAGCCGCCGCCGGCGGTGGTTCGCCGCGAGAAACCGCTGGCCGCAACAGGTTTGCCAGTACGTAAGTACCCGCCGCCAAGCCGCCGGCCTGCAGGACCGCTCGACGTGTCACCTGCACCACACGGGCAATCATCGCAGTGAGCCAGCGCGCTCATTGAAACGCGTTCGCATCAAAGCAATTACAGTACGGTAGAGCCGTATGACCGAGTGGAGCGGCGAGGACTACGCCAACATCAGTGCCCTGCAGCGCACGATGGCCGAAGAGGCCGTCGCCTCGCTTCGATTCGCCGGCAACGAACGCGTCCTTGACGCGGGATGCGGCGACGGATACATCACGCGGATGGTGGCCGGCATGGTGCCCGACGGGTACGTCGTCGGAATCGACCCGGCCCGCGGCATGCTCGCCGAGGCGGCGCGCGGCAGGTCGGCTGCTTCCGGGCCGTCGTTCGTGCGGGCCGATGTCCGGCAGTTGCCCTTCGACGAATGTTTCGACGCCGCAGTGTCGTTCAATGCGCTTCATTGGGTGCCGCAGCAGCACCAGGCGCTGGACCAGATCGCCTCGGTCGTCCACTCGGGCGCCCAGGTACTGATCCAAGTCGTGTGTGCATCCGAGCGGCCGAGCGTGGAAGCGACCGCCATGACACTGTGTGACCGTCCTCGGTGGGCACCTCACTTCGTCGGCTTCAACGCGCCGTTCATCCATGTGGACCCGGCGCGCTTTGGCGAGTTGGCCGCGGCGGCAGGGCTGTTG
>DASWBF010000546.1:0-10451 GCA_036390735.1 Mycobacterium sp.
CGACGAGCTGCTGTCGCGATGGCGGCAGGCCGATGAGCGGATCAACTCTTACATCGCGGTCGGCAACTACCAGGCCGCGACGCAGGTGGCGCTGGGCACCGGCGAGCAGGATTCGACGCCGGCGTTCGATCGACTGGAGCAGGCGCTCAACAACGGCATCGAGGAGAGCCGCCGTCAACTGCGCAACGACATCGTCGATGCACGGGCGGTGCTGTCGGGCGCGACGGTCGGCGCGGTCCTCCTGTCGGTGGTAGCCGCGCTGGCGGTGACGGTGGGATTGTGGCCACGGATGAGCGAGTACAGATGAAAAGGGCATTGGCTTTCTTGGCCGCGGTTGTCGTCCTGGTGGCCGGCTGCGGGCAGTCGGATACGTTGACCGCTCAGCCGTCGCTGACGCTGGCGCCGCCGACGCCGGCGAACATGCAGGAGCTGCCGCCGCAGCAGAATCCCCCCAGCGATCCGAACGGAACTTGCAACCGGACCGAGAGCCTGCGGCCGTTCCCCGACCCGAAGGACGCCGAGGCAGCCGTCGCCGCCATCCGGCAGCGCGGGCGGCTTCTGGTCGGACTGGACATCGGCAGCAACCTGTTCAGCTTCCGCGACCCGATCACCGGAGAGATCACCGGTTTCGACGTCGACATCGCAGGGGAGGTGGCACGCGACATCTTCGGCACGCCGTCACAAGTCGAGTACCGGATCCTGTCGTCGGCCGACCGGATCAAGGCCTTGCAGAACAACGAGGTGGACATCGTCGTCAAGACGATGACCATCACCTGCGAGCGGCGCAAGCAGGTGGCGTTCTCCAACGTGTACCTGCTGGCGAATCAGCGGATTCTGGCCCCGCGGGATTCTGCGATCAGCCAAGCCTCGGATTTGTCCGGCAAGCGGGTGTGCGCGGCCCGCGGCACCACGTCGATCAACCGGCTGGAAAAGATCAGCCCGGCGCCGATCATCGTGTCGGTGGTGACGTGGGCCGATTGCCTGGTCGCACTGCAACAGCGGCAGGTCGACGCGGTCAGCACCGACGATTCGATCCTCGCCGGGCTGGTGTCGCAAGACCCGTACCTGCATATCACCGGACCGGATCTGGAGGAGGAGCCGTACGGCATCGGTGTCAATCTGGGTAACACCGGGCTGGTGCGGTTCGTCAACGGCACGCTGGAGCGGATCCGCCGCGACGGAACGTGGTATGCGCTGTACCGCAAGTGGCTGACCGTGTTGGGCCCGACGCCGGCGCCACCGACGCCGAGGTATTCGGACTGATGGGCCAACCCGAGGAGCAAGAAATCGTCGGCACCCAGCCGGCTGCCTTCGGGATCGACTACGCCGAGGACTCGTCGTCGATACTGCGTCCGATGGCGACGCAGGCGATCTTCCGCCCCGAGATCGAGGTGGGCTCGGAGGGCGTGGACACCGACGCCAGCGTCGACGAGCACACCACCACAGTCACGCGCCAGCTGTCCCTCATCCGGCGGCTCGGCGGCGGGCTCGTCGAGATCCCACGCGTACCCGAGAAGGATCCGCTCGCGGCGTTGATGACGAATCCCGTTGTCGCAGAGTCGAAGCGATTCTGCTGGAATTGCGGGCGGCCGGTAGGACGCTCGACGCCGAAGGGTGAGGCCAAGAGCGAGGGCTATTGCCCGCACTGCGGCAGCCAGTATTCGTTCCTGCCGCAGCTCGGGCCGGGCGACAAGATCGCCGGGCAGTACGAGATCAAGGGCTGCATCGCGCACGGCGGCCTGGGCTGGGTGTACCTGGCCGTCGACCACAACGTCAACGAGCGGCCCGTGGTGCTCAAAGGCCTGGTGCACGCCGGCGATGCCGAGGCGCAGGCGATCGCGATGGCCGAGCGGCAGTTCCTGGCGGAGGTTACGCATCCGTCGATCGTGAAGATCTTCAACTTCGTCCAGCACCCCGACAAGCACGGGGAGCCGGTCGGCTACATCGTGATGGAGTACGTCGGCGGCACGTCGCTGAAACCGGCGAAGGGTCACAAGCTGCCGGTCGCTCAGGCCATCGCCTACATGATGGAGATCCTGCCCGCGCTGGGATACCTGCACTCAATCGGCTTGGCGTACAACGACTTGAAGCCCGAGAACATCATGATCACCGAGGAGCAGCTCAAGCTGATCGACCTCGGCGCGGTGTCGCGGCTCGCGTCTTACGGCTACCTCTACGGGACGCCGGGGTATCAGGCGCCCGAGATCGTGCGAACCGGCCCGACCGTGGCCACCGACATCTACTCGGTGGGCCGCACCCTGGCGGCACTGACGCTGAACCTCCGCACCCACAAGGGCCGGTACGCCGAGGGGCTGCCGGAGGACGACCCGGTGCTGGCTACCTACGACTCGTACGCCCGGCTGCTGCGCCGGGCGACCGACCCGGATCCTGCGCGGCGGTTCGCCAGCGCCGAGGAGATGTGGGCACAGCTGCTCGGTGTGCTGCGGGAGGTGGTCGCGCACGACAGCGGCGCGCCGCGGCCGGGATTGTCGACGGTGTTCAGCCCGTCGCGGTCGACGTTCGCGGTGGAACTCGTCGTCGCCCACACCGACGTATACCTCGACGGTCTGGTGCACGCGGAGAAGCTGACGGCTTCCGAGATCGTCACCGCGCTGCCGGTGCCCCTGGTGGATCCGTCCGACGTCGGGGCCGCCGTGCTGTCGGCGACGGTGCTGTCGCAGCCGGTGCAGACGCTGGACTCGCTGCGAGCCGCCCGGCACGGCACGCTCGACAGCGAGGGCGTCGACCTCACCGAGTCGGTGGAGCTGCCGCTGATGGAGGTACGCGCGCTTCTGGACCTCGGCGACGTCGCCAAGGCCGTCCGCAAGCTCGACGCGCTGGCCGAGCGCGTCGGCTGGCGATGGCGAATGGTGTGGTTCCGCGCGGTTGCCGCGCTGTTGACGGGTGACCACGACGCTGCGACAAAGCATTTCACCGAGGTGCTGGACACGCAGCCCGGTGAGCTGGCCCCGAAGCTGGCGTTGGCGGCGACCGCCGAACTCGCCGGAAACCCGGACGGGCTGAGCTTCTACGACACGGTGTGGAGCACCGACAACGGCGTGGTTTCGGCCGGGTTCGGGCTGGCGCGGGCGCGGTCGACGCAGGGCGACCGGGACGGTGCGGTGCGCACGTTGGACGCGGTGCCGGCCACGTCGCGACACTTCACCACCGCGCGGCTGACGAGCGCGGTGACGCTGCTGTCGGGCCGGTCGATGAGCGAGCTGACCGAGGAGCAGATCCGCGACGCGGCCCGGCGCGTCGAGGCCCTGCCGGATACCGAACCCAGGGTGCTGCAGATCCGCGCGCTGGTGCTGGGCACGGCGCTGGACTGGATCGGCGAGAACACCGCCAGCACCAACCACATCCTCGGGTTCCCGTTCACGCCGCACGGGCTGCGGCTCGGCGTCGAGGCGTCGTTGCGCGGCCTGGCGCGGGTGGCGCCGACCCGCGGGCACCGGTACGCACTGGTCGACACGGCCAACGCGGTCCGGCCGTCGTCAACTTTTTAGGCCGACGTTCATAAGCGTCGTCCTCGATCCGGTGGTGGGCCGTCAGCAGCAGGTTGTCGTAGACCGATCGCGGCGGCAGCGCCTCGTCGTGCGCGACGGCGGAAAAGTCGGCGGCGATCTGCTCGGCCAAGGGCCGCAGCTTGACGTTGGTTTCCTGTGACCGCCACTTCAGCAGGTCGAACGCCGCCTGCGCATCGATCCCGTAGATCGCCATCAGCATGCCCTTGGCCTGCTCGATCGCCGCACGGCTCTTCGTGATCTTGGCGACCTCGGCGGTGAGGTGATCCTGGCGCGCCTGTTCGGCCGGGGTGACGTCGACGTAGAACCCGTGCGTGCCGATGATCGAGCCGTCGCCGTCGCGCATCTGGTCGCCGACGACCACCACGTGATGCACGCTGCCTTGGACGTCGCGGATCCGGTGGCGACTGCTGAACGCCTGGCGGGTCTGCCGGATCAGGGCGAGAGTGTCGGCGATCTGGCGGTAGTCGTCGGGATGTTTGTGCGACAGCACCAGGTCGGTGGTTGGAACGACGGTGCCGGGCTCATAGCCGTGCATCTTCGCCACCTGCGGCGACCATTCCCACCGCTCGTCGTCGAAGAAGTAGCGAAACCAGCCCACGCGCTCGGGAGCGCCCCACGCGAGGGCCTCTCCACCGTGTTCACTGATCATGTCTGGCCGCCTCAGCACTGCGCTGTCGGGACCGCACCTTCCGGCGCGTTCGGCCAGGGCTGCGTCCCTCCCGTCAACCGTGCAAATCACTGCTTCCAGTGTGCCAACACTTGCCTCGAACGTGCGGCCACTGCGAAAAATCCGGCGCTAGATCACCGTGAGGCATGCCCGGGCGATCGCCAGTTCCTCGTTGGTCGGGATCACCAGCACCGTCGTCGGCGACTGCTCGAACGAGATCCGGCGCGGGCCGCGGGCACCGCTGATGTTGAGATCCTCGTCGAGCTCGATGCCCAGGGCTGCCAGCCCGCTCAGCGCGTCCCTGCGTACCGCGGGGTCGTGCTCGCCGACACCGGCAGTGAACGTGATCACGTCGGTGCCGCCCAGCAGCGCCAGGTATGCCCCGACGTACTTGCGCAGCCGGTGAATGTAGATGTCATACGCCAATTGTGCTCGCGCATCACCCGATTCGATCAGCTGGTGAACGCGGCGGAAGTCGATCTCGCCGCACAAGCCGACCATGCCGGAGTGCCGGTTGAGCATCGCCTCGATCTGCTCGACGTCCATCTGAGCCGTGCGCCACAGGTAGAACACCACGCCGGGGTCGATGTCACCGGCGCGGGTGCCCATCACGAGGCCCTCCATCGGGGTCAGTCCCATCGACGTGTCCACCGGCCGGCCCCCGACGATCGCTGCCGCCGAGGCGCCGTTGCCCAGATGCAGCACGATCTGGCTCAGCGACTCGAGCGGCTGACCCAAGAAATCTGCCGCCTGCTCGCTGACGTACCGGTGCGACGTGCCGTGGAAGCCGTAGCGGCGCACGTCCCAGCGCACGCTCACCTCGTGATCGATCGCGTACGTGGCCGCCGCCGCGGGCAGGTGTTGGAAGAACGCGGTGTCGAACACCGCCACGTGCGGCAGTGCCGGGAGCACGGCGCGCGCGACCTGGACGCTCAACACGCCCGGCGGGTTGTGCAGCGGCGCAAGCGCCGACAGCTGTTCGAGCTTCTCGACCACCGCGTCGGTGATCACGGTCGGCTCGTAGAACGCGTTTCCGCCGTGCACAATTCGATGCCCGACTGCCACCAGGCCTTCGGGCTCGGTGAGTTGCCCGAACACGATGCGCAGCGCCGCCTCGTGGTCGGCGACCTCGTCCTCGCCGATTCGCTCGACGACGCCGTGGGCCACCGGAGCCGCCGACGCGGGATCGACGACCGCGTACTTCAGCGTCGAAGAACCGGAGTTCAGCACGAGCACCGTTGCGATCACGTGTTCTCCTGCACCTGGATCGCCGTGATCGCGACGGTGTTGACGATGTCGTCGACGAGCGCACCGCGGGACAGGTCGTTGACGGGCTTCTTCAAGCCCTGCAGCACCGGGCCGATCGCGATCGCGCCGGCGCTGCGCTGCACCGCCTTGTAGGTGTTGTTGCCGGTGTTGAGGTCCGGGAAGATCAGCACCGTCGCGCGACCGGCGACGGGTGAGTCCGGCGCCTTGGTGGCCGCCACCGACGGTTCCACGGCCGCGTCGTACTGGATGGGTCCGTCGACCAGCAGCTCCGGCTCCCTTTCGCGCACCAGTTCGGTTGCCCTGCGCACCTTTTCGACCTCTGCACCCGATCCCGACGTGCCAGTGGAGTACGACAGCATCGCGACGCGCGGCTCGATGCCGAACTGTGCCGCCGTGCGTGCCGACGAGATCGCGATGTCGGCCAGCTGCTCCGACGTCGGATCGGGGACGATCGCGCAGTCGCCGTACGCCAGCACCCGATCGGAAAGGCACATCAGGAAGATGCTCGACACCGTCGACACGTCGGGCTTCGTCTTGATGATCTCGAACGCCGGCCGCACGGTGTGAGCCGTGGTGTGGGTGGCCCCCGACACCATGCCGTCGACGATGCCGTTGTACACAAGAAACGTTCCGAAGTACGACACGTCGATGACGGTCTCGCGGGCCTTCTCGATCGTGGCGCCCTTGTGCCGGCGCAGCTCGATGTACTGCTCGACGAACTTCTCCGACAGCTCACTGGTGAGCGGGTCCAGCAAGGTGGCCGACGACAGGTCTACGTTGAGTTCGGCTGCGTGAGAACGGATGTGGGCCTCTGTCCCGAGGATCGTCAAGTCGGATACGCCGCGTTGCAACAACCGGCCCGCCGCTTGCAAGATCCTGTCGTCCTCGCCTTCGGGCAGCACGATGTGTTTGCGGTCGGCACGCGCCCACTCCGTCAGCTGGTAGGTGAACATCTGCGGCGTCGTCACCGTTGGAATCGGAACCGCCAGCTGCGCAAGCAGTTCCGACATGTCGACGCAGCTGTCCATCAGCGACAGCGCGATGTCGATCTTGCGCTGCGACGTGGCCGTCATGCGCCCCCGGGTCGTCGCGATCGCGCTCGCCGCTTGAAAGGAATCCAGTTCGGTCGCGATCATCGGCAGCCGAAGGCCCAGGCCGTTCACCAGCGCCGCGATCGACGGGTGCAAAGCCAGCCCGCCGTTGAGGATCACCGTCGACAACGACGGAAACCCTTCGGCTGCATGGGCACTCGACACGGTCAGCACGACGTCGGAGCGGTCGCCTGGCGTGATCACGGCGGCCCCGTCCGCCAGCCGCTCGAGCACGTGCTCAGACGTCATGCCCGCCACCAGCACCGACATCACCTCGCGGCTCATCAGCGCCTCGCTGCCGCTGACCAGCGTCCCGTTCACCGACCGCTGCAGGTCGGCCACTGTCGGGGCGACCAGCAGCGGCTCCTCCGGCAGCACGTACACCTTCGGCTCGTCTCGCTGCGGCGATGAGCCGCTTGCGCGAAGAGCAGAAAGCAGCGCCGCGGCCATCGCTGTCATCTCCGGCGGATCGCACCGATTCGCCACGACGGCGGCGGTGTGCGCATGCTGACTGGCCAGCTTGTCGAGGCACAGGCTCACGACCTGGGCCACCTGGTCGGTGGTACGGCCCTTGGCCCGCACCGAAAGCAACACCGGCGCACCGAGATTCACCGCGATCCGCGCGTTGACACTCAACTCGGTGGGGCTGGCGACGTCGGTGTAGTCGCTGCCGACGATCACCACAGCGTCGCACTGATCGGCGACGTCGTGGTAGCGGTCGACGATCTCGGCGATCGCGGCGTCCTCGTCCTCGTGCAGTTGCTGATAGGTGACGCCCACGCACTGCTCGTACGGCAGTCCCGCGGTGGCATAGGCCAACAACAGGTCCAGGATGTAGTCGCGGTCCTCACCCCGGCGTGTGATCGGCCGGAACACACCGACTTTCGCGACCGTAACCGCCAACCGGTGCAGCACGCCCAAAGCGATCGTCGACTTGCCGGTGTCGCTCTCGGGGGACGCGATGTAGATCGACGATGAGCCGCTTGCGCCAAGAGCATCAGAGGAGGACGCGCTGCTCACGTCAGCCCAACCGACGCAGCCGGGGGGCGAGGTCCTTCTCGAACAGCGCCAGGAACCGCCGCTGGTCGTGGCCCGGCGCGTGGAACACCAGGTGGTTGAGCCCGTAATCGAGATAGGCGCGCACCTTTTCGACCGCCTCGTCGGGATCGGACGCGACGATCCACCGCTTTGCCACCTGTTCGATCGGCAGCTCGTCGGCGGCCTTTTCCATCTCGATCGGGTCGTCGATGCTGTGTTTCTGCTCGGCGGTCAGCGACAGCGGCGCCCAGAACCGCGTGTTCTCCAGCGCCAGCTCGGGATCGGCGTCGTAGGAGATCTTGATCTCGATCATCTTGTCGATGTCGTCGACATTGCGATTCGCGGCCGCGGCGCCCTCTTTGACGGCCGGGATCAGCTTCTCGGTGTACAGCTCTTCGCCCTTGCCTGACGTGCAGATGAAGCCGTCGCCGGCGCGGCCCGCGTACTTCGCCACGGCGGGACCGCCCGCGGCGACGTAGATCGGGATGCCGCCCTCGGGCACGTCGTAAATCGACGCCCCCCGGGTGTGGTAGTAGTCGCCGTCGAAGCTGACCCGGTCGCCGGCCCACAGCTCGCGCATCAGGCGCACCGACTCGCGCAACCGGGCGAACCGCTCCTTGAAGTCCGGCCACTGTCCGATGTATCCGGTAGCGATCTCGTTGAGCGCCTCGCCGGTGCCGACGCCGAGGAAGATGCGGCCCGGGTACAGGCAGCCCATCGTTGCGAACGCCTGCGCGGTGACCGCAGGGTTGTAGCGGAAAGTCGGGGTGAGCACCGACGTGCCGAGCGCGATCCGTTCGGTTCGTTCCCCCACCGCGGTCATCCACCCCAGTGAGAACGGGGCGTGACCGCCCTTGTGACGCCACGGCTGGAAGTGGTCGCTGACGGTGGCGCTGTCCATGCCGTGCTGTTCGGCCAGCACTCCCAGCTCGACGAGCTCTCGCGGCGCGAATTGTTCCGCCGACGCTTTGTATCCCAGTTTCAGTTCAGCCACGTGTCAGTTGTACTCCGTCGCTAGACTCGGCGGGCATGGCGTGGAGGCTCGCTTCGGTCACCGACAGTCTTCATTTCGTGCAAGGCGACTTGGTGAACTGGGCGGTGGCGACTGGCAGCGACGGTGTCACGTTGTTCGACGCCGGGCTGCCGGGCGATCGCGACGACGTGCTGGCGTCACTGGCCGAGTTGGGCTTCGGCGCCGACGACGTCCGCGCGATCGTGCTGACCCACGCCCACGTCGACCATTTGGGTTCGGCGGTATGGTTCGCCAAAACCCATGGCACACCGGTGTTTTGCCATGCCGACGAGGTCGGGCACGCCAAGCGCGAATACCTGGAGCAGGCCTCTCCGCTGGACGTCGCCGCGAACATCTGGCGGCCGGGCTGGGCGCCGTGGGCCGTACGGCTTCTGCGCAAGGGCGGCATGGTGCGCGACGGCATCCCGACCGCGCAGGCGTTGACCGCGGAAATCGCCACGACGCTCCCCGGCCAGCCGATGGCCATTCCGACGCCGGGGCACACCGGCGGGCACTGCAGCTTCATCGTGGACGGCGTGCTGGTCAGCGGCGACGCGCTGGTCACCGGCCACGCGGCGAGCCGCCGCACCGGACCGCAGCTGTTGCCGTCGGTGTTCAACCACGACAACGCGGGCTGCCGCCGCAGCCTCGGCGCGCTGGCGCTGCTGGACACCGACGTGCTGCTGCCGGGACACGGGCCGGTGTGGCGCGGCCCGATTCGGGAGGCTATTCAGCAGGTGCTCGCGTGACGGACTTCTTACGGGACGCGTTGCGCAACATCTGGTCGACGGCGGCGCCCGCCTGGGAGCGGCACGCCGACTACGCCGACGACCGCGGCGCGGTGATCACGCAGGCGATGCTCGAAGCGGCCGAACTGCGGCCCGAGGCGCGAGTGCTGGAATTGGCGTGCGGTCCCGGTGGTGTCGGCCTCGCGGCGGCAGAGATCGTCGGACCGGACGGCGAAGTGGTGTGCTCGGACGTCGCGCCGGAAATGACGGAGATTGCGGCGCAGCGAGCGGCCGCCCGCAACCTCCGCAACGTCAGGACCGCGCAGATCGGAATGGAGGACATCCCATTACCCGACGCGTCGTTCGACGCAGTGTTGTGCCGAGAGGGATTGATGCTGGTGATCGACCCCGCCGCCGCAGTCCGAGAGGCACACCGTGTGCTGGTACCGGGTGGACGAGCCGTGTACGCGGTATGGGGGCCGCGGGATCGCAATCCGTGGCTGGGCGTGTTACTCGACGCGATCACCGCGCACCTCGGAATACCCGTGCCGCCGCCGGGCATGCCGGATCCTTTCGCGCTGTCGGACTACGGCCGGCTCGAGGAGCTGCTGGGCGAAGCCGGATTCCGGGAGGTCAGCATCCGTGAAGTGGCGACACCGATGAACGCGTCGTCGTTCGACGAGTGGTGGGCCGTGGTGCCGTCACTGGCCGGCCCCGTAGGCCCGCTGCTGGAAGCGCAACCTCCCGAGGTCAGCGCGGCGATCCGCGGCGAGGCCAGCGCTATATTGGACGAGTTCCGCACCGACAGCGGCTACGACCTACCGGGCCTGAGTTTCGTCGGCGTCGGCCACCACTAACCCAAGGTGGTCGCGCAGGGTGCGGCCGCTGTATTCGGTGCGGTAGGTACCCCGCTCCTGCAGCAGTGGCACCACCTTGTCGACGAACTCGTCGAGCCCGTGGGGAGTCAGGTGCGGAACGAAAATGAACCCGTCACACGCATCGGATTGCACGTAGTGGTCGATGTCGGCGGCGACTTCGCCTGGCGTACCATCGAATTGCTGCCGCGGCGGAAGTTCTCGCCGGTGAACGCGTCCGAGGACGTCACCATGTTCCACG
>DASWBF010000547.1:0-3964 GCA_036390735.1 Mycobacterium sp.
CAGAACAAGTTCGGGACGTCCTGGAGCATGTGCGCCTTGTAGACGAAGCGGTCCTGCGGCTTGACTTCCGCGCCGTCAAGACTCAACGCGACCCCGCCGAGCGCCTGCAGTTGCAGGCCGGTGGCGGTGACGACGATGTCGGCGTCCAGATGCCGGCCCGACGTGAGTGCGATGCCGCTGGCGTCGAAATGGTCGATGTGGTCGGTGACGACCTCGACGCGCCCGGCGTCGATCGCGTCGAACAAGTCGCCGTCGGCCGCCAGGCAGATCCGCTGATCCCACGGCTGGTACGGCGGGCTGAAGTGCGTGTCGATGTCGTAGCCCTCCGGCAGCCGCTTGGTCTGCATTCGGCGGAACAAGTACTTCATGAAGGCTGGCGTCTTGCGTGCGAGGAACCAGGCGATCGCCTCCTGCAGCGCCATCCGGAAGCGCGCCACCGCATGGAAAAGCCTGCCGGGCAATACCTTTCGCAAGCCCTCAGTCATCGAGTCGGTTCGCGGAAAGGTGCCGACGTAGCTAGGCGTGCGCTGCAGCATGATCACTTTGCCCGCCCGCTCGGACAGCGACGGGACGAGGGTGACCGCGGTCGCACCGCTGCCGATGACGACCATCGTCTTGCCGGTGTAGTCCAGATCTTCGGGCCAGTGCTGCGGGTGGACGACGTCACCTTTGAAGTTGTCGATGCCAGGGAAGTCGGGGGTGTAGCCCTCGTCGTAGTTGTAGTAGCCGGTGGCGAAGAACACGAACCGCGCCTGATACGTCGTGCCGTCGTCGGCGTGGACGGTCCAGGTGTCGGTCTCCGAATCCCAGTCGGCCGAGCGGACGTAGCTGTCGAAGTGGATGTGCTCGTAGATGCCGTGCTTGCGAGCGGTGTCGGTCATGTACTCGCGGATGTGGTCGCCGTCGGCGATCCCTTCGCGCCTGGTCCACGGCTCCCACGGGAAGCTGAGCGTGAAGATGCTGCTGTCGGAGCGGATGCCGGGGTAGCGGAACAGGTCCCAGGTGCCGCCGATGTTGGCGCGGCGCTCGAGGATGACGTAGGAGATGCCGGGGTTGCGCTTGCGGATCCGGTACGCGGCGCTGATGCCGGAGATGCCGGCGCCGACGATGACGACGTCGAAGGTGTCGGTCATCGGACCAGTGTGCCGCAGGCCTTCGTCTCGGCCGTGGCAAGGTGGCGGTATGGGGATGTCTGAGGCGCAACAGGCGTGGGAAGAGCACTACGGCGAACGCGAGCGGGTGTGGAGCGGACGGGTCAACGTCCGGCTGGCCGAGGTGGTCGAGGCGTTGACGCCCGGCCGGGCGCTCGACCTCGGCTGCGGGGAGGGCGCCGACGCGCTATGGCTGGCTGAACACGGCTGGCACGTGACGGCCGTCGACATCTCGCAGACGGCGCTGGACCGGGCGGCGGCCGAAGCGAAGGCGCGCAACGCGAGCATCGACTTTCAGCGACACGACCTTACGGAGAGCTTCCCCGACGGTGTCTTCGACCTGGTGTCGGCGCAGTTCCTGCATTCCACGGTGCCGATGGACCGTGCAAAGCTCATGCGCCGCGCGGCCGACTCCGTCGCACCGGGAGGCACCCTGCTGATCGTGGACCACGCCGCAGCGCCACCGTGGGCGTCGAAAATGCATCACCACGAGTTTCCCAGCGCGCGCGAGGTGGTGTTGTCGCTGAATCTCGGTGATTCCCAATGGGATCGGATCAGGGTCGAAGCCGTCGAGCGCGACTCCATCGGCCCGGAGGGCGAACACGCGGTGCTCACCGACAACGTGATGGTGCTGCGTCAGCGTTCGTAAGTCGTCTCGGTGTTGGCGTCCTGGAACATCTCGGAGACGATCAGCCACGAGCCGTCGGGCTGGCGTTGCATCGCGCGCAGGGAGAAGTTGTCGCGGTCGAGGGTGCCGCCGCCGACCAGCCCCTGGCCCTCGACCTTGAGATGCGCGGAGACGAGGACGACCTCGGGCGTCAGCACACGGAAGCTGACCTCCGGGGGGCCAACGAGCTCGCCCCGGTTGAAGTTGGCGTCCTTGAAGAGGCCACGCAGGTGGTCGAGGATGCCGTCGCGGCTGTGCTTGACGGTGCCGAACGCGTTCACCCAGTCGGCGTCCTCGGCGTACACACCGGCCAACGCGTCGACGTCACGCGTCTTGAAGCCGGTCAGCAACGCGCCCAGCGTGCGCCCGATTGCGTCCTGATCCGCCTGCGGTAGCGACGAGAAAGACGAGAAATCTGTCACGCCGCGAGCGTAACGCCCGATACTCGATACGTGACGATGTCGCAACCGCCGCTCGGCGCCAACGCCGACGAGGTCTTCGCGTGGTGGAGCTCGCTGCCCGCCGACGAGCGAGATCGGTTGATCGCGCAGCATCCGCCAGAGTTAGGGAATCTCAACGGCATTCCCGCAGATGTTCGCGACCAAGTCAACCTCGCCGTCCTCGACGACGACTTGAACCGCCCCGAGGACGACGTGCGTCGCCGCAACGCCGAACAGGTCAAGCGGGGACTCGACCATGACAGAGGCGCCGACCCGGGCAATCAGCGGCCCGTATTGCTTTGGGCTTATGACCCTTTGGCGTTCGACGGGCAGGGCCGCGCCGCGATTGCGATCGGCAATCCTGACCACGCCGAAGACATCGCGGTGGTCGTGCCGGGTGCCGGCAGCAGCGTTGCGAGCGGCTGGCTGCACGGCGGGCACAACGACGCGATCAACCTTTACGACCAGTCCAAGGCTGCCTATCCCGACGACGACCTGTCGGTGATCGCGTGGATGGGCTACGACGCACCGGACGGTTACCGCGATCCGCGGGTGGCATCGCCGTGGCTGGCGCGCGAGGGCGGGCTGCAGCTGGCGCAGGACGTCAATGGGCTGCGGGCGACGCATCAGGGACCGCATCCGCACGTGACCGTGCTCGGGCATTCGTACGGGTCGACGACGGTGTCCGACGCGCTCGCCGCAAGCGGCGCACGCGCGAACGACGTGATCCTGTTGGGTTCGCCGGGGACCGATTTGGCGCACAGCGCCAAGGACTTTCACGTCGACGGAGGAAACGTGTACGTCGGCTCGGCGTCGTCGGATCCGGTGAGCTGGCTGGGTGAGGCGGGAGGTGTGCCGAACGAGCTGAATGAAGCGCTGGGGTATCCGTTCGGGAGGTACGCGGGACTCGGGACGGATCCGGCGGGCGACGGGTTCGGGGCGATCCGGTTCAAAGCCGAGGTTCCTGGAGGCGACGGGCTGAGCTCCCAGAACCATTCGCACTACTACGACCTCGGTGGCGAGCCGCTGCGGGCCATGGTGCACGTCGTGACGGGGCACGCGGACGCGCTGGCGCGTGACGATCTCCTGGCCCGAGGTCGACGGCAGCCGCACATCACCACACCGAGTGAGGTCAAGATCCCAGGCCGGGGCCCAATTCGGCTGCCGCACATCGACACTCGCATCCCGGGCATCCCGGCGTTCATCGATCCAGAAGCCGAAAGGCCGAGGGAGGGCTCTCCATGACGCTCAGCGACGAGCAGGCGATGGCCCAGGTGGTCGAGGCGGCCAGACAGATCGTCCGCGCCGCGAGGCTGCAACATGTGACGGGCGGGTTCCTGTTCGAGTCGTGCAACGACCAGGGTTCGCCGCCGTATCGCGGTCGGGTGGACATGAGCTTCGCGATCCCGCAAGGCGTGGAGCCAGCGGCGCACTTCGAGCGGATCGGTGCCACGCTGGTGCGAAAGGGCTGGCGCGAAGGACCGCCGGCGGGAAAGTGCCCGTTCGGAGTAGCGGTGCACACCGACACGGTGATGGCTGTGATCTGCCGGGCGTCGGGGGACACCACGCGGGGTGCGGTGCAGGTGTGCGGCGAGTGCGGCAACATGACCGACCATCGTCACGACGGAAAGACGGTCGGGGTGGAGATCAGCGATCTGCTTACCGATAGTTAACGAACTGCAGGGCGACGCTCGGCATCAGCTGGT
>DASWBF010000548.1:0-2104 GCA_036390735.1 Mycobacterium sp.
TGCGGTTTGTTCGGTGTTAGGCGGTGTTAGGCCCGTCCGGGAATGAGAGTGCACCGGTGGCTGGCTGGTATCCGCGCGGTGACCCGACAGCCTGGTCAAGTCCAGGGGCGTGGTGTACGTCGTCGTCGTGTGATTCTTCGATTCTGTGGGTCAGGCGGTCAGTGCCGCGGGAGTGTCCTCCTGTTCGGTGTTTGTCGGATGCCATAATCGTCCCGACGTATGGGGGGCTCATCGTAGCTATTCAGCTGGGGTGAAGTGCTGGAGGTAGCCATGCGCCGGTGGTGAAGAGCTGGCGGAGGGCGTCGAGTTTGTTGATGCCCCATTTGTTTGCGGTGTCGAGGTAGGAGTGGACGACTGCGAAGTCGGTGAGGCCTTGCAGGGGGCGCCAGCAGCCGCCGGAGGTGCGCTGGTGAACCTTGATGGGCCGGAGGGCGCGTTCGGCTTCGTTGTTGGTGAATGGCACTGTCAGGTCGGTGGCGAAGCGCAGGATCATGTCTTCGTATCGGCGGAACCGGGTGATCAGGGTGCGCGCCTTCGCAGCGAGTTCGGTGTTGTGGTCGCGGTTTTCGTCGTTTCCGTGGGCGAGCGCACCGAGGTAGTGGTTACGGATGCCGGCGAGGGTCTGCGCGTCGAGTGTGTCGGCGCCGCGTTCGCGCGCGTCGCCGGCGGCCCGGTTGGTGTCGATCAGCACCCCGGCCATGGCGGTGGCCCAAAGCTGGCCGTCGGTGTCGGCGTCGGAGATCGACCGCAGGTCACGCAGCAGATGCGCTGCGCACCAAGCGTGTACGGCGGGCAGGTGGGTGTAGCCGGCGTAGCCGTCGCGCACCAGCACCCCGGTGAACGCGGTCAGCACGCCGCCGGCGTCGATGTCGTCGGCGGAGCGGCCGCCGACGTGCATCAACGTCAGGTACTCGGTGCACGCGACGTGCACGTAGGACAAGGCTGCGGCGGCGCGGCCGGTGGTTTCGTCGGCGTGCAGCACCGGAGCGGTCGCGAGCAATTTCCGCATGTGGCCGAGGAACTGTTTCTCCAGCCGTCGGGCGGCGCGGCCGCAGACCCCGGCCAGGAACCCGGTCGACACGTCGATCGCGGTCAACGCCTCCAGCAGTTGCCGGGAACGGCCCACCGGCAGATAGTGTGCGCAGGTCAGCAGCGCCGCCCGCGCGCACACCTCGGGCCCGATCCGCACCGGCGAGCCCGGCGTCGCGACGGTGGCGGCGTTCTCGTCGCCGGTCTCCCACTCCGGCGTGGTGACCACACCGCAGCACGAGCAGATCTTCGAGATCCGCTGATACTCGGTGATTTCCAGGGGCGGCGGTTCCGGCACGTCGACGACCTGGCGCCGCTCGCGGCCCTGCTCGGCCGCCCGCGCCAGCGGCGCATCACAGCCGGCGCAGCGTTGCGGCTCGAGCACCACGATCTTGTCCGGATCGTCGGTCAGGCGCCGCGAGGTCGACGGCGCGCCCGGCTGCTTGCCCGGCCTGCGGGCCGACCAGGTCCGCGACGACCGCTTGCGCGCCGGCTTCTTGTCCCACGGCGCGTCCGAGGACGGCGGCCGCGAGGAGTTCGACGAATCCGCCGACAGTCGCCGCTCCAACTCCGCGATCCGATCGGTCAGCACCGTGATCATGCGCTTCAGCTCGGCGTTCTCCGCGCGCAGCTCGGCGTTCTGCGCTGAAAGCTGCTCATGTGACACGGAATCGGGCACGAACACACCTTGCCCGCCACTGCGCCAAGATCAACGCGACACGCCGCACCAAGTCACATCAACCACACCAATCACACGAGCCCCAGCTGAATAGCTACCGAAGAACGGCACGAACGGGGTGAAGAACGCCGGGTCGTCCAACAGCGCATCGACGCGAGCCAACTCCTCGGGCAGCCGCCGCAACTCTTCGGGTAGAACCGACCCCACAATGAGCACTGATCGCCTACAGTACGAAACACGATGGCCTCAATCCCTTCCACCACAGAGGCTTTGAGGCCATCTTCCCAGGTCAACGCCAACAAACCGCGGATCAACGCGCCGACTTTTTCAGGTCGAAGTAGCTAGTTGACGAACTCGACTTGCTCTCGTCGTAACCGCAGCCCGGCGCTGTCCTCA
>DASWBF010000549.1:0-2296 GCA_036390735.1 Mycobacterium sp.
AGTCATCGGAAGGAAATCAGCATGCCAGCCTATGACCACTTCTACACCACATCGGCGTCCGAGCGGGACAACGCGATCGCCAACCTCGGCTATCAGGACGAGGGCACGGCCTGTTATTTGTACGGCGCACCAACGGGCACCGTGCCGCTGTATCGGCTGGTCAAGGAAGGCCACTTCTACACCACGGATCTGGCCGAACGCGACAACGCGATCACCATCGACGGTTTCCACTCCGAGGGCATCGCCTGCCACGTCTTCGACACCGCAAAAGCGGGCACCGTACCGCTATACCGACTGCTTGGCGTCGGCGTCATGGCAGGGACGCAGCGTGATTCAACAGGGACTGGCGGTGTCGTCGGCGGCCATGCTCTGGCCATGACTTCACACGAAATAAGGGGTTGATGATGGACATACGCTGCGATTACGTCGTGGTCGGAACCGGCTCAGCGGGCGCGGTCATCGCCAGCCGGCTTAGCGCTGATCCGGCGACCGAGGTGGTGGCGCTGGAGGCAGGACCGCGGGACACAAACAGGTTCATCGGTATCCCGGCAGCGTTCTCGAAGTTGTACCGCAGCGAGGTGGACTGGGATTATCTGACCGAACCGCAGAAAGAACTCAACGGCCGCCAGATCTATTGGCCCCGAGGCAAAGTCCTCGGCGGCTCATCGTCAATGAACGCCATGTTCTGGGTGCGGGGATTCGGGGCCGACTATGACGAGTGGGCCGCGCAGGCCGGGCCGGAGTGGTCCTTCGCGGAGGCGCTGGCGTACTTTCGCCGCATCGAAAACGTCACCGCTGCCAGCCACCTCGTCAGCCGCGACCACAGCGGAGTGACGGGCCCACTGAACGTGTCACCTCAGCGCAGCCCGCGACACATGACCGCGGCCTGGCTGGCAGCGGTGCAGGCATGCGGATTTCCCGCCGCGCAACCGAACTCTCCTGAGCCGGAGGGCTTTTGCGAAACCCTCGTCACGCAGCGCCGGGGCGCGAGGTGGAGTACCGCCGACGCCTATCTCAAGCCGGCGATGCGCCGCAAAAACCTCAGCGTGCTCACCGAGGCCACGGCGACCCGAGTCATCATCGACGGCACACGGGCGGTCGGTGTGGAATTCGACCAGGCCGGCCAGCACGGCGTCGCCCGCGCCCGCCGCGAAGTGGTGCTCTGCGGCGGCGCCATCAACAGCCCGCAACTGCTGATGCTCTCCGGCATCGGGGATCGCGACCACCTCGGCGACCACGGCATCGACACCGTCTACCACGCCCCCGAGGTGGGGAAGAACCTGCTCGACCACCTCGCCACACCGCTGGGCTTCGACGTCGAAGACGACAGCCTATTCGCGGCCGAGAAGCCGAAACAGCTGATCAACTACCTGCTGCGGCGCCGCGGCATGCTCACCTCCAACGTCGGTGAGGCCTACGGGTTTGTCCGCAGCCGACCCGAGCTGGACCTGCCCGACCTCGAGCTGGTCTTCGCTCCCGCACCGTTTTACGACGAGGGGCTGCCTGCTGAGCCGCCGGGGCACGGCGTGGCGTTCGGGCCGATCCTGCTCAAACCGGAAAGCCGCGGCCAGATCACGCTGCGGTCCGCCAACCCGCACGCCAAGCCGATCATCGACCCGCGCTACCTGTCCGATCCCGGCGGCGTCGACCGCACCGCGATGATGTCGGGCCTGCGGATATGCGCCCGGATCGCCCAGGCCCCCACGCTGAAAGGTCTACTCGGCGGTATCGCACGACCCCGGGGCGCCACGGCGCTGGACGACGCCACCCTCGAGGAGGCCCTCAACACCTGCTCGCACACCTTTTATCACCCGGTCGGCACCTGCCGGATGGGCAGCGACGACTCAAGTGTGGTCGATCCGCAGCTGCGAGTTCGCGGGGTCGATGGCCTTCGGGTCGCCGACGCGTCGGTGATGCCCAGCATCATCCGCGGACACACCCAGGCGCCGTCGATGCTTATCGGGGAGAAGGCCGCCGATCTGATCCGCGGCTGACGGCTGGCACCGAATCCGCAGCAGGCTAGCTTGGTTCGCACGCGATCCCAACACGCTGACCGGTCGCCTCGATGAGTGGCGAACCGTTCGCGCAAAGGCCGACCCCGACGGCGTCTTCATGTCTGACCTTGCCCGTCGACTTGAACTTATTGCCTAGCTAGAACCATGCGGGGCATTGCGATGTCAACCAGGAACGTCCCCGGCGTCAGCCCCGCAAGCATTGGCGCAGGGTCCCGAAACCGTGGCTGACGTAGACCGGCGCCGCGAGCTGCTCGACGCCGCGGCCCGAGACCGGTCAGGAG
>DASWBF010000550.1:0-5590 GCA_036390735.1 Mycobacterium sp.
GGCATCTATTTCTGGTTCCCGAAGATGACGGGCAGGATGCTCGACGAACGGATGGGCCGGCTGCATTTCTGGCTGACGCTGATCGGTTTTCACACCACGTTCTTGGTGCAGCACTGGGTGGGCAACGAGGGCATGCCGCGCCGCTACGCCGACTACCTGCCCACCGACGGCTTCGAGACGCTCAACATCGTGTCCACCATCGGCTCATTCATCCTGGGTGCCTCGATGATCGTGTTCACCTGGAACGTGTTCCGCAGCTGGCGCTACGGCGCGCCGGTGACCGTGGACGACCCGTGGGGCTACGCCAACTCCCTGGAATGGGCCACCAGCTGCCCCCCACCACGGCACAACTTCACCGAACTACCCCGAATCCGCTCAGAACGGCCCGCCTTCGAACTGCACTACCCGCACATGATCGAACGCATGCGCGCCGAATCCCACATCGGCGGCCGTCGCGAAAAGCATCTGGAGACCGACGACGCCCAGACGTCCTTGCGGACGGCACCTGATCGGGAGTGAGGACGTTCTCGCTCAGCCCAAGAACGTCGACACTGCCGTCGTGAGGTCAGGGGTGTCCGACGTGGTCAGGTTCTGGTAGCTCCCCCCGGTCGCTTGCGCGACGGATTCCCATGCGCCACGGTCGGGATCGGCGCCGAAGTCGATGACGTTGATCGCCACCGGCCGGGTGGGATCGAACGTCTTGCGGACGTAGTCCTGCAGACCTGCGCCGTCGAGGCTCTGGTCGGTGTGCGGGCCCGAGGTGATCACCAGCACTGAGTTCTTCATGCCCGGGCGGAAGTTCGCGAGCGCGCCGGCATAGATCAGCCGCAATGTCGTGAACGACACGGCGCCGCCGTTCGACGAATACTGCTTGTCCAGCGCGGCTGTCAGCGCGGCGGACCGCGGTTGACCGTTCACCTGGTCGGAGAGCGGACCGGCAGCCACCTCGCTGCGGCCCTCGACACCGTCGAACGTCCACAACCCGACGACCGCGTTCGGCGGCAGCGCTTGCAGCTTGTTCCTCAGGGCCGCAACGACATTCGCCAGGCGTGACTTGCCGCCCTCCTGCTCGGACATCGACTGGTCGAGCATGATCGTGACGGCGCCTCCGGTGGCCGGTGCGGTCACCGCGTCGGCCAGCGTCACGCGCTCGTCGTCGCCGATCGACAGGGTGCCCGACAGCGGCGAGAAGCCGGCCACGTCGCTCTTCGGCAGCGATTGGTTTTCGGCGCGGAACCCCGCTTTCGCCAACTCAGCCTGCTGCTCCGGCTTTTGCAGGAACTTCTTGAACTCGCTGGCTGCGGTCATCTGCTCCTCGGTGAGCCAGTCGCCCGCGAGCGAAGCCATCGGGTAGTCGGCCACCACCGCAGGGCCCGGCGGTAGCCACGAGCTGACGACGTCCTTCGCGTCGGGCACCTTCGCCGAGCGTTGGTAGAGCTGCTGTTCGGTGATTACGACCGCGTGCACCGGAGCGGCCGCGGGGTCGCCGGTGGTCATCAGCGCGTCCATCGCGGCCGACAGGCTCGGGTTGGACAGCTTGGGCTGGCCGGCGATCAACGTGTTGACCGCGCCGACACCGGCAGTGGGCGGTTCATTCGGCGGCGCCGACGCGGCCGCCACCGCCTCGGCGGCGAGGTAGCTCGCGTCGCTGTCACCGTCGGTCGGCAGCGCCAACCGCAATGACCCCCAGCCCGGCATGTTCATCGCCTCCAGCGACGCCGGATTGGTCTGCAGTCCGGGCAGCGTGCCCCAATTCTGGGACGCCAGAGCGGTTTTGAGTTGCGGCTTGATGGCCAGCACCACGGGGGAGGTGACCAGCGACCGGCTGTCGGTGATGACATTCGAGCCGGCTGCCGCCTGCAGCCTGGAGGTCGATACCGAGCTGGCGGGAATCCACAGCGCGGGCCGCTGACCAAGATCGGAGGGCCAGTTGCCGACAAAGCCGTCGATCACTTGATTGGAGCCGGCCGCTTGGACCGCAAGCTTGACGCAGCGGTCGCCGATGGGATCGGCGGACTTGTTGTAGCGGTCGGCAAACTCGGTGATCTTGTCGGCGATCGACGGGTCCGCGATCACCGCAACCGGCACGTCGCTGCCCGAGCAGGCGGCCGCGGCGGTGTCGGAGCGGTTCGACAGCGCGTTCCCGAAGAACCGCCAGAGGATGATTCCGCCGACCAGCACCACGACCGCGAACAGCGCGACGATGACGGCGACGCTGACGCCGCGGCGTTTGCGGTCGGTGCTGCGATGGCCACCCTGCCAGGTGCCGTCAGCGAAGCGGCCGCCGGAGTACTCGTCCTCCGGCGAGGGCGGGGCTGCAGACGTCTCGAGGCGGTGTTGTTCGTCGACGGGTTCGTACGACGGGTAGTGCTCCTCGAAAGGTTCGTGCTGGGGCGCAGGGGTAGCCTCGAACGGCTCCCTGGGGCTGTCGTCCGGGCCGGGAATGCTGTGTCTACCCACTGTGCTGTCTCTTCTTCGCGCAAACGCTCATCAGCGAGCCTTGGCCTCGCGTCGGCGGCGGTGCAGGATCGGCTCGGTATAGCCGTTGGGCTGCTCGGTGCCGGCCAAAATCAGTTCCTGGGCGGCCAGGAACGCGACGCTGTCGTCGAAGTTCGGCGCCATCGGCCGGTACGCCTGGTCACCCTCGTTCTGCTGGTCCACGATCGCGGCCATCCGCTCGAGGCTGGCGCGGACGTCTTCGGCGGTGATCACGCCGTGCTTGAGCCAGTTGGCCAGCAGTTGACTCGAAATACGAAGTGTCGCACGGTCTTCCATCAGCGCCACATTGTGGATGTCGGGCACCTTCGACGAACCGACACCCTGGTCGATCCAGCGCACCACATAACCCAGGATCGACTGGCAGTTGTTGTCCACCTCTTCGCGGATCTCATCGGACTCCCAGGCCAGCTCTTTGGCGAGCGGAATGGTTAGCAGCTGGTCTACCATCGCCCGCCGCCCCTGCGCGGCGAGCTGCTTCTGCACCTCGCCCACGTCAACCTGGTGGTAGTGCATCGCGTGCAGCGTTGCGGCGGTGGGCGACGGCACCCACGCAGTGGACGCGCCGGCCTTGGGCTGGCCGATCTTCTGCTCGACCATGTCGCCCATCAGCTCGGTCATCGTCCACATGCCCTTGCCGATCTGGGCGTGGCCGGGCAGCCCGCATTCCAGACCGATGTCCACGTTGTTGTCCTCGTACGCCAGGATCCACGGCTGCGACTTCATCGTGCCCTTGCGGACCATCGGCCCGGCCTCCATGGAGGTGTGGATCTCGTCGCCGGTGCGGTCCAAGAAGCCCGTGTTGATGAACGCCACCCGGTCGGCCGCGGCCCGGATGCAGGCCTTGAGGTTGACAGTGGTGCGCCGCTCCTCGTCCATGATCCCGACCTTGATCGTGGACTGCGGCAAACCCAGCACGTCCTCGATGCGGCTGAACAACTCGACCGTGAACGCCACCTCGTCGGGGCCGTGCATCTTGGGCTTGACGATGTAGATCGACCCGGCGCGGCTGTTGACCATCGGTCCGTTGGCCTCGCCTGATTTCATGCCGTGCGTCGCGATCAGACTGGTGAACAGCGCGTCCTGGATGCCTTCGAAGACCTCGTTGCCGTCCGCGTCAACGATCGCGTCGTTGGTCATCAGGTGCCCGACGTTGCGGACGAACAGCAGGCTGCGGCCGGGCAGGGCGAACTCGCTGCCGTCCGGGGCGGTGTAGCGGCGGTCCTCGTGCAGCACGCGGGTGAAGGTGTCGCCGTCCTTGCTGACCTCGGCGGCCAGGTCACCTTTGTTGAGCCCCAACCAGTTTCGGTAGCCCTTCACTTTGTCGTCGGCGTCGACGGCGGCCACCGCGTCCTCGAAATCCATGATCGTGGTGACCGCAGACTCGAGGTACACGTCCTTGACCCCGGCCTCGTCCGTCTTGCCGATGGGCGACTCCGGGTCGATCAGGATGTCGATGTGGAGGCCGTGGTTGACCAGCAACACCGAGTCGGGGGAACCCGGGTCACCGGTGTAGCCGACGAACTGCTGGGGCTGAGCGAGCGCGGTCTCGCGCTCGTCGTCGAGCGTGACGATCAGCCGGCCGTCGTCGACCTTGAAACCGGTGACGTCGGTGTACGTGCCGTTGGCCAGCGGCACCGAGTCGTCCAGGAATCGGCGCGCGTACGCGATCACCATGTCGCCGCGCACCTTGTTGTAGCTGTCACCCTTCTCCGCGCCGTCGTCCTCCGGGATCACGTCGGTGCCGTACAGCGCGTCGTAAAGCGAGCCCCAGCGCGCGTTGGCGGCGTTCAGCGCGAACCGCGCGTTCAGGATCGGTACGACGAGCTGGGGCCCGGCCGTCGACGTGATCTCGGCGTCCACGTTGGCGGTGGTGACGGCGAAGTCCTCGGGTTCGGGCCGCAGATAACCGATGTCGACGAGGAACTGCCGGTAGGCCTCCTGGTCGAGCGGCTCGATCACCCGGTGTCGGTGCCACTTGTCGATCTGGCCTTGCAGCTCGTCGCGGCGCGCCAGCAGCTCCTGGTTGCGGGGGCCCAGGTCGGCGACCACCTTGTCCACGCCCGCCCAGAACGTGTCGGGGTCGATGTCGGTGCCGGGCAAGGCCTCGTTGTTGATGAAGTCGTACAGAACCTTGGCCACCCGTAGATTGCCGGTGGCCACCCGCTCCGTCATGCGTCCTCCCGAAGTTTGTGTCGGTACAGCTTACCCAGCAGAACGTCGGGTTTTTCGGCACGGCACCGGAGAGGAGGCTCGGTGGCGCGCGAAGCGAGTTTCTCCTGCGTGGTGTGCGACGAGCCAGCGGGACGGGTGCGGCTGCTGGCGGGAAGCGAACCGTGGACGGACCGCTCACGCACAAGCCTCGACGCGCTGTGGGACATCGACGCGGCGTTGCGCCCGGCGGACCAGGCCGCGCGCTCGTCGTCGACACGTTCTACCGCGTCGAGAGCCAGCCCGTGCCCGCCCAGCGCGTCCACCAGGTGACCGGGGCGGTCGCCGCGGCCGACGCGTCGGCGTTGTATGCGGTCGCCTACAGTTACGCCCCGTTTCACTGCCCGGACTGCCCGGCGTCCTACTGCGGTGAGCACTGGGCGTGGCGGCGCTTCGACGACTGCGATTTCAGCGGCATCGAGGGCCGCTGCCCGGACGGTCATTTCCACGTGCTGTGCTACTGAGCCGCCGCCGTCGCATGGGTCTTGGCGAGTCACATCAGCCACTTGGGTCACCGGCCTCGGCGGTATCCGAATTGCCCAGCTCTAAGCGACATCCGCTGAGCTGCGGGCAAGGTGCAAGTTGTCGCTGAGCACTCCACCCTCTTCGGCTCCACAGCCTGGGACAACGCAATTTGTCGCTTAGAGCCGGGCACAAGCATCTTCAATCCCGCGAGAGACGAGTGGGGTTAGTGAGACAGCGCAGGAAATCTGACATTCTTCGGCGCGAAACCCCGGGCGACCCGATAGTTGAACTTCTGTCTCGCCATTCCAGAACTGGCGTTCATGCACCGGTGGCGAGAACGTGTACTCCATCGAGGTCGAGCGGGCGATCGCGGCCCTCGACGCGGTCGCCGAGGTCGCGGTGATCGGAATTCCCGACG
>DASWBF010000551.1:0-2137 GCA_036390735.1 Mycobacterium sp.
CGGGGTCGTTGCCCAGCCGGAAGATCGTCACCTGCGCGCCGAGGTTGGCAACTTCGTCAAAGCCCTTCACCGTGTGCGCGATCGTCCGCGGATGCGGCGGGTAATCAAAGAAGACCTGCGCCGGCTCGTCGCCGCGACCGAAGCCGCCCTCCAGGTGCGCGGTCGGCTCGCCGTCGGTGACCACCAGCACGACCGGCTGCGCGCTCGGATGCCGACGCAGATGCCGTGCGGCCAGAGCCAGCGCGTGATGCAGGTTTGTGCCCTGCTCGTAGACGCCCTCGAGCCCGGTCAGCTCGGCGGCGCTCATCGTGCGCGCGTATCGGCCGAACGCGATGATCTGCAACGCGTCCGACCGAAATTTCGTGCTGACAAGGTGATTCAGCGCCAACGCGGTGCGCTTCATCGGCAGCCACCGATTCTCCATCACCATCGAGAACGACGTGTCCACCAGCAGCGCCACCGCGGCCTGCGTACGGGTTTCGGTCTCGGACACTTCGACGTCGTCGACCGTGACTCGAATGTGCGAGGATCGGCCTTCCGCCAAATTTCCCGAACCGGCTTGACGCAGAACGGCATTCGTCAGCGTGCGCGTCACATTCCACGGCTCGGTGTCCCCGAACTGCCAGGGCCGCGTCGCGCCGGTCAACTCACCCGCCGCACCGGCGCGCTGTGTTTCGCGCTCGCCATGCCGGCCCGACAGCTGCCGGGCGACGTCACTCAATGCCGTCTCCCCCAACTGCCGCATGGCTTTTGGCGACAGCCGCCACTGCCCGTCGGATCCGCGGTCGAGGAAGCCCTGATTCAACAGAGCCCGCTCCAGTTCCGCCAACGTCTGCGCGTCGACGGCAGCCTCGTCGCCGAGCTGGCGCGCCAGCATGTCGAGGTCGACGTCGTCCATCGTCGCGCCGGCGTAGCTCTGCGACAGCGCCTCGGCCAGCTGCTCGAGCTCGGCGATGTCCGAAAGCGCTTGCGTCCCTTGGCCCATCCCGAGTGGATCGTCGCCGGAGAACCGCGACGACCCCGTCCAGTCCTCCCCCGGCCGTGCGGCCTGCAGATGCGCGTCCAGCCGCCCCAAGGCCTGCTGCAGCGAAGGTGAGCCGAATGCCTGCTGCGCCAACGCATCCAACTCGGCGCGCTGGTCGGGGCTCAGGCTGTTGTGGAACCGCTGCGCCGCGGCCGCGCGCTTGGCCAGCGAATCGAGTAGCTCCTCGACGTTTTGCGGGTTCTCGGGGAAGAACTCGCCGTGCTTGGCCATGAAGTTCTCGAAATCTTGCTGCGTGTCCTCGCCTCGGGCGTGCTTGTCCAGCAGCTCGTTGAGGTCGTCGAGCATCTCGTTGACGCGCTGGCGGTCCTCGTCGGTGGCGTTCTCCAGCGCCTGCTTCATGCCCGCGAAGCGTTGGTCCAGCATCTCACGCCCGAGCAGATCCTTGATCTGCTCGTATTTTTCGCGGGCTTCGCCGCTGCGCCACTGATAGTCGGCGAGCTCTTGGACGGCCTTCGCCGGCGACGGCGGCAACGATTCCAGCTGCAGCTCGGAGAACCGGGCGTCGTCGTCAAGGGCGCGGGCCAGCTCCTTGCGTTCGGCCAGCACCGCCTCGTCGAGCAGGCGCTTGACCTCCTGCAAGGTTCCGTCAAGGTTGTGCTGGGACAACAACTCTCGACGACGGCGGTTCGCCTCGGCGGCCAGCCGGTCAGTGCCGCGCATGTCTTTGTTGCCGCGCCGCAGCAGCTCCGAGAGTGCGCGCCGCGGCGAGCTGCCCTCCATCACGTCGCGGCCGATCTGCTCCAGCGCGTCACGCAGATCTACCGGCGGCGCCAGCGGATCGGGGCCACCGGTGTAGGCGGAGTACCGGGAGGCCCGCCCATGCCCTCGTCTAGCCATATACGGTCTCCCCGTCGCCGCTGACCTTGTCGATCCGCTTGGCCAGATACAGCGCCTCGAGCGCCAATTCGATTGCGGCAGCACGCTGTCCGTCGGACGTGGCGCCCAAGCGCCGCTGAATGGCCGCGACCGCCGGGACTTCGGGCAGCGCCGCAAGGACTTCCCGAGCCGACACCCGTTCACCGGTGGTGACCGGTGACCCGTGCTCGACCGCGGCGACGATGGGCCCGACGTCGATGCCGCCCAACAACTTCT
>DASWBF010000552.1:0-26662 GCA_036390735.1 Mycobacterium sp.
CCCCCCGCGATCAGTTCTGGCACGACGGCGTCGATCTGCGCGGCCGCCAGGTGCAGCACAAGTGTCGCGCCGGACAACGACAGCGTGGCGAGGTCCTCGCCCGGCGGCATCGCCGTCGACAGCGTCGCCACCCGGCTGAGCGTGACGGTTTGCGCCACCCCGGGCACCGTCAGCTCACGGCGTAGCACCGCGGCAGCGGCTGCGAAAGCCGGTACGCCAGGCACGATTTCGTAGTCGATGCCGAGCGTCTCCAGGCGGCGCCACTGTTCGGCTACCGCACTGTACAGTGACGGGTCCCCCGAGTGCAGACGGGCGACGTCGTTGCCGGCGGAGTCCGCGGCCGACAGTTCGGCGACGATCTGGTCCAGCGTCAGCAGACCGGTATCGACGACGCGGGCATCGGGCGGGCACAGCACCAGCAGGTCGTCGGGCATGATCGACCCGGCGTAGAGGCACACCGGGCAGCGCTGCAGCAGCCGCTGGCCGCGCACGGTGATCAGGTCCGCGGCGCCCGGCCCGGCTCCGATGAAGTAGACGGTCACCTCTTGGTCACCGCCCACTGCGTGACGGGCATCGCGGGGCGCCAGCCGGTGAATTTGCCCAACGGCTCGCCGGCGTAGTGCTGGAAGCGACGCAGTTCGCCGCCTAGCGACGAATACCATTGTGCCAGAATGGCTTCCGATTCGGCGGTGACGGCGTTGGCCACCAGGCGGCCGTCGTCGGGGAGCCGCTCAAAGCAGGTTTCCAGCAGCCCCGGCTGCGTCATGCCGCCGCCGACGAAGATCACCGACGGGTCGGGTGCGCCGTCGAACGCGTCCGGCGCGGCGCCGCGGACCTCGACACTGACGCCGAACGCGACGACGTTGCGCCGGATCCGGTCACGTCGCCCGTCGTCGCGCTCGAATGCGACGGCCGTGCAATCGGTCCCGGTGCGCGTCCACTCGACCGCGATGCTGCCCGAGCCCGCACCCACATCCCACAACACCTCGCCCGGCCGCGCAGCCAGCGCCGCCAGCGTCACGGCACGGACACCGTGCTTGGTGATCTGCCCGTCGTGCTCGAACACCTCGTCAGGCACCGACGCCACCCGTGAGTCCGGGAGATATTGCACTGCAACGACATTCAGATCATCGATGTCCGCGGCTGGACTGACCACCCAGTCGCGTGCGGTCGCGTCGCGGCGGCGCTCCGCCGCCCCGCCGAGCTGTTCGAGGATGCTGACCCGCGAGTCGCCGCGGCCCGTGTCGACGAGCAGCCGCGCCAGGGACGCCGGCGTCTTTGCGTCGCGCGACAGCACCACCGCGCGCCCGCCGCGGCGCACGGCGGTGTGCGGCTCGGCGGTCACCAGGCTGATCACCTCCGTGTCCTGCACGCTCCAGCCCATCCGCGCGCATGCCAGTGTCACGCTGGAGACGTGCGGCAGCACGCGCACCCGCTCCGGCCCGAACAGCCGCACCAGCGTGCCGCCGACCCCGTGCAGCAGCGGGTCGCCGCTGGCGAGCACATGCGCGTCGTCCGGCAGCGCTTGCAGCACCGGCATCATCGGCGACGACCACTCGCGGCGCTGCGCCGCAACCGAGTCGTCGAGCAGGTCCAGCTGCCGACGGGAGCCGTAAATCGTCCGGGCGCGGCGCAGTTCGGCACGGGCCTGCGCCGACAGGCCGGCCGTCCCGTCCGCGCCGATGCCGATCACGACGATCATGGTGACGACCCTAACGCCGGTGAGGATAGCGACCGCTCTCAAGCTGCCGGACTGCTGCGTCCTCTAAGCGGCGGAACAGCACGGCGCCTGGGCCTGGCCGTCGCGTAATCACCTCGGCAGCCGCCGCCACACCCACCGCGGCAGCAGCCGCATCCCGAAGAACACTGGCCGCAGCACCCACGGCACCCACACCTCGCGGCGACCTTTCGCCAGCGCGCGGGCCGTCGCCGCGGCGACCTGCTGCGGTGTGCTGGAGAACGGCGCCGGCGTCATACCCTGCGTCATCCGCCCGATCACGAACCCGGGCCGCACCAGCAACAGCTGTACACCTGAGCCGTCCAGCGCGTCGGCCAGCCCGCTGGCGAATCCGTCGAGCCCCGCTTTGGCCGACCCGTAGACGTAGTTCGCGCGGCGCACCCGCACACCGGCGACCGACGAGAACACCACCAGCCTGCCGCGGCCCGCCGCTCGCATCGCGTTTGCCAGATGCGTCAACAGGCTCACCTGCGCGACATAGTCGGTGCGCACGATCTGGACCGCGTGCGCGGCGTCGTCCTCGGCCCGGCTCTGGTCACCCAGAATCCCGAACGCGAGCACCGCGGTGGCGATCGGGCCGTGTTCGGCGACAAGCGAATCCACCAACGGGCCGTGGGTTGCGAGGTCGTCGGCGTCAAAGGCGGTCACGTGCACGGCTTTGGCACCGGCAGCCTGAAGCGCCTCGCGCTGTGAGTCGAGACGCTGCGGGCCGCGCGCGGCGAGCACCACCGTGGCGCCGGCAGCGAGCCGGACCGCGAGCTCGGTGCCGATCTCGCTGCGGCCCCCGAAGATCACGACCACGTCCGTGTCGCCCACGCCTGGACCCTATCGCCTGCGCTAGCGTGGTCGGCGATGGCAAACTCGGCGACCACGCGATTGACCACCGAAGCGCTGGCGTTCCTGACCGAGCGCCATCTCGCCATGTTGACCACACTGCGCGCGGACAACTCCCCGCACGTGGTGGCGGTCGGGTTTACGTTCGACCCGAAGACGCACATCGCCCGCGTCATCACCTCCGGCGGGTCACAGAAGGCGGTGAACGCCCAGCGCGGCGGGGTCGCGGTGCTGAGCCAGGTCGACGGGGCGCGCTGGCTGTCGCTGGAGGGAAAAGCGAGCGTGAACACCGATCCGGAGGCGGTCCGCGACGCCGAACTGCGCTACGCGCAGCGTTACCGAACGCCCCGGGCAAATCCCAAGCGCGTCGTCATCGAGGTGAAGGTCGAGCGAGTGCTGGGATCGTCGGAGCTGCTCGACCGCTCATAGCTGTCAGACCGGCACGACGGTGAGTTCGTGTGGCCGGTGGTTGACCGGCTCTGCTCCATAGGACGTCACGATCACGATGTCTTCGATGCGTGCGCCCCACCGTCCGGGGAAGTAAATGCCGGGCTCGACGCTGAACGCCATGCCCGGTCGCAACGGCAGCCGGTTTCCGGCCACGATGTAAGGCTCCTCGTGAACCGACAACCCGATGCCGTGCCCGGTGCGATGCACGAAGTTGTCGGCGAGGCCGGCCTGGCCCAGCACGCCGCGCGCGACAGCATCCACCTGTTCGGCGGTGACACCCGGGCGCACGGCCGCGACAGCCGCCTGTTGCGCGCGCTGGAGAACCGAATAGTGTTGCGCCACTTCTAGATTTGGCTCGCCGATGCTGTAGGTGCGAGTGGAGTCGGAGTGGTAGCCGGGTTCGTAGGTACCGCCGATGTCGACGACCACGATGTCGCCAGGCTGCAACACGCGGTCCGAGCATTCGTGGTGCGGGTCGGCGCCGTGCGGACCGGAGCCGACGATTACGAATGCCACGTCCGAATGGCCCTCGGCCACAATCGCTTTGGCGATATCCGCGGCGACGTCGGCCTCGGTGCGGCCGGGCACCAGGAATTCCGGCACCCGCGCGTGCACCCGGTCGATTGCCGCGCCGGCCTTGCGCAGCGCGTCGATCTCGCTGTGGTCCTTGATCATCCGCAGCTGACGAAGAACATCCGTAGCCAGCACCGGCGTGACACCGAGCAGCTTGGCGATCGGCAGCAGGTGAAGCGCCGGCATCGAATCGGTCACCGCCGTCGCCACACCAGCGCCACCGAGCGCGTCGACCACCAGCGAGTAGGGATCCTGCCCGTCGACCCAATCGCGCACCCCCAGCCCAAGTTCGGTCACCGCCGAGTCCTTCAGCGACGCCAACTCGAGCCGCGGCACAACCACAGTCGGGGTGCCGGCGGCCGGCAGCACCAACGCGGTGAGCCGCTCGAACGTCTGCGCCTGAGCGCCGACCAGATACCGCAGGTCATAGCCCGGCGTGACGATCAGTCCGGCCAGTCCCGCCGCGGTAGTGGCTTTGGCAGCCTCGTGCAGCCGTCGGGCATAGGCGTCGGAGCTGAATCTGCTGAAAGCCATGCCGGAAAGGCTAACGCCCCGCGTCCTCCAACTCCGTCAACGACAAGTCAAGTCCGTCGAGCAGCGTCCACACGTCCGGAACCTGCTCGCGGTCGGCGACGATGCCGATGTCCACCTGACCGTCGTAGCTCATCACGGTGATGTTGAGGCCCAGCCCGTCCGCGATCGCAGACACCGGATAGTTGGCCACCAACTGCGCGCCGCCGCAATAGAGCGGGAACTGCGGCCCCGGAATGTTCGACACCACGACGTTCCATGTCGGGCGGCCCACCGACGAAGTGGCCAGGGCGAACGTGGCCCGTGCCGCACGGTTGAACAGCGCCGGCGGAATGAAATGGTTGATGTCGCAGAGCAGATCGGCCGGCAGCGCACGGTGGCGTTCCTTCATTTCCCCGAGCCCGGCCGCTGTCGCCTTGAGCCGCGCCGCCGGATCGGCGATGTCGGTGTGCAGCGGCGCCGACATCATCAGCACGTGGTTGCCGTAGGTGCCGGCCTGCTCCTCGGTGCGCACCGACACCGGGATCTGTGCGACCAGCGGCTGTTCGGGCAGTTCCTTGTGGTCGAGCAGCCAGCGCCGCACAGCACCGGCGCAGATCGTCACCACGACGTCGTTGACCGTCACACCGAAGGCGTTCTTGACGTCTTTGACGCGTTGCAACTCCAGCCGCCCGAACGCAAACCGCCGGTTGGGCGACACCCGCCGGTTGAACGACGTCTTGGGCGCCGGCAGCGGCGACCGGATGACCGGATGGCTGTCGGGCCGGGCGGCCCGTTGCAGCCGACCCAGCAGCCGGCCCGTCTGGCTCACTCCCGGCACTGCCGACAACGTCGTCTCCTCGAGATTGGGCAGCGCGTGCGGCAACGACCTGAGCACCCGAATCGGATAGCGCTGGACCCCGAACAGCGCGCGGCCCCACATCTGCAAACTTCCCGGCTGCCGCTCGGGCGTCGTAGGCTCGGCCGGCGGAATCGGCCGGCCCCGCGGACTGACATCCAGCAGCAAGCCGGTGATCTCAGCGCCCGACACGCCGTCGATCAGCGCGTGATGGATCTTGGTGTACACCGCGACGTAGCCGTTGCGCAGGCCGCTGATCACATACATCTCCCACAGCGGACGGGCGCGGTCCAGCTGCCGGGCATGCAGCCGCGAGACAAGTTCGGCCAGCTGATGGTCGCCGCCCGGGGATGGCAACGCCGACTCACGGACGTGGTAGGTCATGTCAAAGTCGTCGTCGACGACCCAGTACGGGTAGTCCAGCCCGAACGGCACCTCGGCCAGCCGCCATCGCAGTGGCGGCAGCAAGTGCATCCGCTCGTTCAGCAGGTCCATCATCGTCGCGCAAGTGAGCGTCCCGTTCGGTGCGGTGCTCGGGTCGTGGATCGCCAACGCGGCGACGTGACCGGTCCGGCGCCCGTCTTCAATCGCGAGGAACTGTGCGTCTAGACTGCTCAGCTGCTTCATGTCGGTGACGCCTCTCGTTCGGTTTCGGCGTTCTCCACGGCGCGCGCGACGTCGCGGTTGTGCAGCAGCACGTCGTCCATCACAGCGGTCGTGAAGCTGCGCATGGCCAGCATGGGCGCCACCCACGCCGGAGCGGTGACCCGCGCGGCCCGCCGCGAAATGCCGTCGAGCACCGCCTTGGCCGCGTCGCTCGGCGGGATCGGCCGTGTCAGGAAGCCGGGCGCCGCGTCGCGGATCGCGGCGGCGCCGTGCTGCGCGAAGGCGTCGGCCACCAGGTCGGTGTCGATGAAGCCCAGGTAGGCGAAGCCCGCCGTGACGCCGTGCGGCGCGAGTTCGACGCGCAGCGCCCGGGCCAGCTGCTCGACACCGGCCTTGCTCATGGCATAGGGCGCGGCGCGCACGCCGTTGAAGAACGCGTAGATCGAGCCGATGAACATGATGTGTCCCCGCCGCTCGATCAGCGCCGGCAGCGTGGTCCGCGCGGTCCGCCACTGGCCGAGCAGATCCACTTCGACGGTCCGCTCGAAGTCGGCGGGGTCGATGGTGGCGACGGGCTGCGACGACGAGGCGATGCCGGCGTTGGCGACGACCACGTCGATGGCGCCGAACGCGTTGACGGCGCCGTCGGCCGCGCGCTGCAGCTTGTCCGCGTCGATGACGTCGGCTTCGAACGCAGCGGCCCGCTCGCCCAGGGTGTCGGCGAGGTTCTGCAGCGGCTGCAGGTGACGGCCGACCAGCGCCACGTGCGCGCCGCTCGCATGGGCCTGCCGCGCGATTTCGGCGCCGAGCCCGCGCGCGGCGCCGGTGATGAACAGGACCCGCCCGCCGATGTCCAACTCCGGCCGGCGCCCGAACAGCCCACTGACCGCCGGCAGCGACTGCCCGAGCCGAGAGGTGGTGCGCAGCAGCAGGCGGGCGACGTCATCGATCATGCTCACCTGAGTTGCCGCCTTTCCGCGCTCCTAACCTGCCGCCCGGATCGGCCCGGGGATTCGACGTAATCGCAGGGCTAACATATCGAGCGCACGCAATGTCGCGGGGGCTGTTCAGAGAGAGAAGCCACCATGGATTGGTCCACGGCCGCAGTTGTCTCTGCTGTGATCATCGCCGGCTTGGTCGCGGTGACCGACCGCTTGAGCTCTCGCTTCGGCAAGGACTGAGTACGCCACTGGCATGATGACCGCATGCCGGCTCCCCTGCTGTTGCTCGACGGAGCGAGCATGTGGTTTCGCTCGTACTACGGTGTGCCGGCGTCAATCACCTCGCCCGACGGCCGCCCGGTCAACGCGCTGCGCGGGTTCCTGGACGCGGTGGCGACGCTCATCACCCGCGAGCGTCCGGCCCGGCTGGTGGTGTGCGACGACTGGGACTGGCGGCCTCAGTGGCGGGTGGACCGGATCACGTCCTACAAGGCGCATCGCGTCGCCGAGCCGAACCCGGACGGCGAACCCGACGTCGAAGAGGTCCCCGACGAGCTGACACCGCAAGTCGACTGGATCATCGAGGTTCTCGACGCGTTCGGCATTCCCGTCGCCGGCGCACCCGGCTACGAGGCCGACGACGTGCTGGGCACGCTGGCGGCCCGCGAGCGGCGCGATCCGGTGGTCGTCGTCAGCGGAGACCGCGACCTTCTGCAGGTGGTTACCGACGAGCCCGTCCCGGTCAAGGTGTTGTACCTGGGCCGCGGGCTGTCCAATGCGACGAAGTTCGGCCCGGCCGAGGTCGCCAACCGCTACGGCGTTCCGGCGGATCGCGCGGGACCGGCGTACGCCGAGCTGGCGCTGCTGCGCGGCGACCCGTCCGACGGGCTGCCCGGCGTCGCCGGCATCGGGGAGAAATCGGCGACGACGCTGCTTTCTCAGTACGGCTCGCTGGCGGCCATCCTCACGGCAGCCGATGATCCTAAATCGAAGCTGTCCAAGGCGTTTCGCAGCAAGCTGCTCGCCGCCCGCGACTACCTGGACGCCGCCGGCCCGGTGGTGCGGGTGGCCACCGACGCTCCGGTGAAACTGTCCACGAAGACAGATGCCCTCCCGCTGGCGGCCGCGCATCCGCGAAAAGTCGCCAAGCTGGCCGAGCAATACGGCGTCGGCTCGTCGATCGGCCGGCTGCAAAAGGCACTCGACGCGCTGCCGGCGAGGTGACTACTTGGGCCGGCCGACCTCGTAGGTGCCGTTGTTGTCCTGGAACGTCACGGTCACCTGCTTGTGCGTGCCGTCGACGCTGGCGTCGCAGGTGAACGTGTCGCCCTTCTTCACGGTGGGGTTCTTGCCGCCGTTGCACTTGACGTCACTGACGTTGTCGACGCCGTAACCGGTGGTCTGGTTCGTCAAGATGTCCTTGACGCCCTGTTGCGCCTTGTTCACGTCCAGCTTCGTCGTGACGAAGAATCCCGGCTTCCAGAAGCCCATGACCAAGACGACGGCGACGATGATCGCCGCGAGCACACCGATGACGGCGCCGAGAACCGCCAGCGACGACTTCGAGCCCTTCTCGGCTCCGGCGTCCCCGAACGCCGCCGGAGCTTCGCCGTACTGCGCGCCGGCGCCCGGGTACTGCCCCGGCTGCCCGTACCCCTCGGTGGCCGGATACTGCTGGCCGTACTGAGGAGCCTGCGGGGCTTGATACTGCTGCGGCTGGCCGTACTGCGTTGGCTGCGCCGCCGCGCCCTGCTCGGTTGGTGAATACGGCTGCTGGCCGTATTGCGTTGGCTGCGCCGCCGCGCCCTGCTCGGTTGGTGAATACGGCTGGCCCTGCGGGTACTGCTGCGGGGAATACGCGGGCGGCTGCCAGCCGGCGTGCTGCGTCGGCTCCGACGGACTCGGCTCCTGCCCCGGCTGGCCCGATGACCATTGCTGATTGGGATCGTAAGGTCCGCTCATCGTGCTTCCGTTCTCCTCGTCATGGCAGCTATCCTTGCTCTTCGCGCGAGCGCTCATCGGCCATCTTTGCTCTTCGCGCAAGCGCTCATCGGCCACCGTAGCGTTCTCTCAGCCTACCCGCCATCAACCGCGACGACGCCGCGCCGAATCTCCTCGATCGCGCGTTTCGCGGAAGTACGTAGGCCCTTGTCGGCGGCCGCGATACGAATCTGGTCGAGCAGGTCGAGCACTTGGCGGCACCACCGCACGAAATCGCCGGCCGGCTGGGGGTACCTCCCGCTTGCGGGGGACGGAGTTCCCGTCCCGGCGACATCGGAGGCTTCCAGCGCCGCGGTCAGGTCGCCGGTGGTGGCCCAGCGGTACACCGCGGTAACGAACCCGTCGTCGGGCTCGCGGCTGGCGTCCAAGCGGTGGCGCTGTTCGTCGCCGCGAAGTGTGACGGCCAGTCGCCGGGTGTCTGCCAGCGCGCGGCGCAGCGCTGCGGTCAGGATCTCCCCCGCGCGCATCGGCGCCGGTCCGTCGGCCCCGCGGGACTCGTAGACCACCGCCGACACGACCCCCGCCAACTCGGCCGAGTTCAGGCCGCGCCACACTCCGCCGCGCAGGCACTCGGCGACCAATAGATCGCTCTCCGAATAGATCCGGGCCAACAGCCGTCCGTCGTCGGTGACCCGCAACACGCCATTTGGCCGCTGGTGGATGAAGCCGCGCTCGGTGAGCAGTCCGACGATACGGTCGAACGTGCGCGCTAACGAGTTGGTGGCCGCCGCGACCTTGCCGCGCAGCTGCTCGTTCTCGCGCTCGAGCCGCAGATACCGCTCGGCGACACGGACTTTGGCTTCCCGGTCGCCGAGTCGGTGCACAGGGTGATGACGAATCTCGTCGCGCAGCGGCCGCAGTTCCGGGTCCTCGCCCGGCTCGGTGCGGCGGGTCCTGCGGCTGGGTGTCGTCAGCCCGGCGGCCGCCGATCGCAGCGCCGAAGCGACATCACGGCGCACCCGCGGCTGGCGGTGCTCGACGCGCTTCGGCAGCGTCATCGACCCCAGCGGTGCCGCGGCGTCGGAGCAGTCCGCCGACGAAATCCTTCCGGCCCAACGGTTTTCGGTCAGCACCAGCGGCCGCGGATCCGTCGGGTCACGGTCGGCTTCCAACACCACCGCCAGCCCGCCGCGTCGGCCGTGCGTGATCGAGATGATGTCACCGCGACGCAGCGACGACAGCGCCTCGTTGGCAGCCTGGTGGCGCTGCAGTCGCGACGAACGTGCTTGTACCCGTTCCCGTTCACTGAGTTTCGCGCGCAGCCGCGCGTACTCGAGCACAGGGTCGTCGCCGAGTTCGTCGGCAAGCTCCCTCATCAACTTCTCGTTGCGCTCGATCGCGCGGACCAGCCCGACCACCGACCGGTCCGCCTGATACTGCGCAAACGAGCGCTCCAGCAGCTCGTGGGCCTGATGCGGTCCCATCTGTGAAACCAGGTTGATCGTCATGTTGTATGACGGCAAAAAGGAACTGCGCAGCGGAAACGTCCGAGTGGAGGCCAGCCCAGCCACCTCGGCGGGATCCACGTCCGGCTGCCACAGCACCACGGCGTGGCCCTCGATGTCGATGCCCCGCCGGCCCGCCCTGCCGGTCAGCTGGGTGTACTCGCCGGGTGTCAACGGAAGATGCTGTTCGCCGTTGAACTTCACGAGCCGCTCCAACACCACGGTGCGAGCCGGCATGTTGATGCCCAACGCCAAGGTCTCGGTCGCGAACACGACCTTGATCAATCCGGCGGTGAACAGCTCCTCGACGGTGTGGCGGAAAATCGGCAGCATTCCGGCGTGGTGCGCAGCGATGCCCCGCACCAGTCCTTCCCGCCACTCGTGGTAGCCGAGGACGACGAGGTCGGCATCGGACAGATCCGCAGTCCGCCGGTCGATCACCTCGATGATGCGGCCGCGCTCCTCGTCGTCGGTCAACCGAAGCGACGACCGCAGGCACTGGCCCACCGCCGCGTCGCACCCCGCGCGGGAGAACACGAACACGATCGCCGGCAGCAACGCGCTGTGGTCGAGCACCGAAATCACGTCGGGACGCGACGCCGTCCGATACAGGCGCGGGCGCGGACCGCGGCCACGACCTCGCGGCGCTGCGTTGAGCAGCCGGTCGGCCTCCCGGCGGTTGGCGATGTGCTGCAACAGCATCGGGTTGACGAGGGCGCCGCGTCCGGCGTTGTCGGGCCTGTCTCCGCCGGAGTAGTCGAACAGGTCGAACAGCCGCTTGCCCACCATCATGTGCTGCCACAGCGGTACCGGCCGGTGTTCGTCGACGACGACGGTGGTGTCCCCGCGCACGGTCTGGATCCAGCCGCCGAACTCCTCGGCGTTGGAGACGGTCGCCGACAGGCTCACCAGGCGCACCTCGTCGGGCAGGTGCAGGATGACTTCTTCCCACACCGCCCCGCGCATCCGGTCGGCCAGAAAGTGCACCTCGTCCATCACTACATACGAAAGACCTTGCAGCGCGGGCGAATCCGCGTACAGCATGTTGCGCAGCACTTCGGTGGTCATCACCACCACCGGCGCGCCGGAATTGATGGACACGTCGCCGGTGAGCAGACCGATCTTCTCCGGGCCGTAGCGGCGCACCAGATCGGTGTGCTTCTGGTTGCTCAGCGCCTTGATCGGGGTGGTGTAGAAGCATTTCCGGCCGGCTTCCAGCGCGAGGTGCACGGCGAACTCCCCCACCACCGTCTTGCCTGCGCCGGTGGGCGCGCACACCAGCACCCCGTGGCCGCCTTCCAGCGCCGAGCACGCCTGTACTTGGAACGGGTCGAGCGTGAACGGCAACAGCGCAGAGAACTTCGCCAACTCTGAAGTGGCGCTCGTCGTCATGTCACCTTCGAGGGTGGCTCGATCGCAGAGGCCTCGTCGTCGGCGACCGCCCAGCCCTCGGCCGCCTCCCGTTTCGCCTTGCGCTTGTCGTGTACCCGCGCGATCTGTATTGCAAGCTCGAGCAGGATGGTCAGCGCCAAGCCCAGCGCGAGCATCGAAAAGGGATCGGATCCCGGCGTCGCGAAGGCCGCGAACACGAACACCCCGAAGATCAGCCCGCGCCGCCACGCCTTCAGCCGCGTGTAAGTCAGCACGCCGATCAAGTTGAGCATGATGATCAGCAGCGGGAACTCGAAGCCCACCCCGAACACCAGCAGAAGGTTGATCAAGAAGCCGAAATACCGGTCGCCGGACAACGCGGTCACCTGGACGTCGCTGCCGACGGTGAGCAGGAAGTGCAGCGCCTTGGACAGCACGATGTAGGCCAGCACCGCGCCGGAGACGAAAAGCACAGCCGCGCAGATCACGAAACCCACCGCGAACCGCCGCTCGTTCTTGTACAGGCCCGGCGTGATGAACGCCCACAACTCGTAGAGCCACACCGGGCACGCCAGCACGATTCCGGCTGCGAGGCCGACCTTCAGCCGCAGCATGAACTGGTCGAACGGCGCGGTCGCGAGCAGGCGACAGCCACCGTCGGCGCTGATGTCAGCCCGCGCGGACGGCGGCAGCGCACAGTACGGGTGCCGCAGCCACTCGCCGAGGCTCTCTACCCCGAAGATCCCGTGGCTGTACCACACGAAGCCGACGATCGTGGTGAGCGCGACGGCCCCCACCGAGATCAACAGTCGGTAACGCAGCTCGCGGATGTGATCGACGAGCGACATCGTCCCGCCAGGGTTGACCCTACTTCGACGGCGGCGTGGGTCGAGGCGGCGCAGGAAACCAGGGGTCTTCACGGGTGGTTGTCAGTGGCGCCGCATTGTGCGGCGAGCGGTGTCGACGGGGCGCGCCTCAGGCCGGCCTGGCGTCGGTGTGGTTCTCTTCGGGAGCCGGTGTGTCGACGCGCTCCGACTGCACGGGGTTAATCTTCGGCGGATCTTCTGAATTGCCCTCATGCTTCAACTCGCGCATCTCGGACTTGAAGATCCGCATCGATTTCCCAAGCGAGCGGGCGGCGTCGGGCAGCTTCTTGGAACCGAACACAACAATGACCACCACGACAAAGACGATCACGTGCCAGGGTTGTAGGGCGTTCACCATGGTTTGCCTCCAGACGTCGCCTCGATGCTACCGCAGCGAGTCCGCCTCATACGCCTGCAGCGCCGCCGTCGCCGCACTCTGCACCTGCGCCGCCAGCGACGACGGGGCGAGCACCTTCACGGCCGCGCCGAAGCCCAGCACCAGCCGCGCCATCCACTCCTCCGACGCGTACGTCATGTCCGCTTCACAGGACCCGTCCGGCAGTTCGCGCACCATCCGCATCGGGAAGTAGTCGAACATCCAGCTCGCGGTCGGCGCGATGTGCAGCGTGGCCGACGGCAGCGACGGGTCGGCGTCGAACAGCGACGTGTCCGGCCCGGCTTCGACGGCCAGCGGCGGCGGCGCCGACGGCTCGTCGAGCACCTGCGCCGAGTCGATGCGGTCGAACCTGAAAAGGCGCACGCCCTCGGCGCTGCGGCACCACGCCTCCAGGTAGCTCTGGTCGCCGACGAACAGGATCCGGATGGGGTCGACGACCCGGTGCGACGACGTATCGTGCGACGCCGAGTAGTAGTCGATCGCCACGGCGTGGTGCAGCCGGACCGCCTCGCGGACGGCGGCGGCCGCCGGGCTTTCCTCGCTGGCGTCGTCGGGCATCGCCCCGCCCTGCGGCTGCCCCGCGGCGGATTCGATCTTGGCGATCGCGCTGCGCGCGGCCTGCGGGTCGACCATGCCCGGCACTTCCTGAAGTGCCCGCAGCGCGACCAGCATCGCCGTCGCCTCCGGCGACGTCAGCCGCAGCGGCCGGTCCATCCCGGCCGAGAAGATCACCTCGATGCTCTCCTCGGAGAACGACAGGTCGATCAGATCGCCCGGGCTGTATCCGGGCAGCCCGCACATCCACAGCTGGTTCAGGTCGGTCATCAGCTGCTCGGTGCTCACCCCGAGGTCCGCGGCGGCCTCGACGGCGCTGATTCCAGGGTTGGCCTGGAAGTACGGCACCATGTTCAGCAGCCGCACCAGCCGCGTCGACAGTTGACTCACGCGCTCACCGCCTGAGCCCGCAGTCGCGCGATGACCTCGTCGCGCAGCGACTCGGGCTCCAGCACCACGGCGTCGGCCCCGTACCCGGCCACCTCGCGGGCCAGCCGGTCGACCGAGCCGATGTCGATCGCCACGACGTCGCCGTCGCGGCCGCGCAGCGTCATGGACTCGACCACTGCGCCGGCCCGCCGCAGCGCGGTGGCGCGGTCGTCGGCCACCCAGATTCGCGCTTCCACGCCGGTCGGTGCTTCGCGGACGGCTTTCGCGACGATGTCGCGCAGGTCGACGTCGTCGGGCTTGCGCACCGCTCCCACCGGCCCGATCGGCGTCACTTCCGCGCCGATGCGCGACAACCGGAACGTGCGCACCGCGTCGCGGTCGCGGTCCTTTCCGACCAGATACCAGCGGCCGCGGTCGGTGACCACCCCCCACGGCTCGACGGTGCGAATACTGTACGGCTCGACGCGCGACGACCGATGCTGAAATTGAACCGCCTGCCCAGAGCCGATGGCGCTCAACAGGTTTGGCAACACCGGTTCGGAGCCGCGAATGCCGGGCAGCGCCGATGTCGACGCGATCGACACGCTGATGTCGGGCGCGTCCACGTCCACGCCGGCGGCGCGCAGCTTCAGTACCGCGCCCTGGGTGGCGGTGATGAGTTCCGGTGACTGCCACAGCTGCACGGCGACGGCGACGGCTGCCGCCTCGTCGGCGGTCAGCGCGATGTCAGGCAGCGCGTACGCATCGCGCTTGATCCGGTACCCCTCGGCGGGGTCGAGCGTGCTGACGCGGCCGGTCTCCAACGGGATGCCCAGATCGCGGAGCTCGTTCTTGTCGCGCTCGAACATTCGGGCAAACGCGTCGTCGGTCGGGCAGTCGGCGTAGCCCAGAACGGTCTTGCGAATTCGTTCGGCGGTGATGAAGTTGCGGGTAGACAGCAGGGCGATGACGAGATTCATCAACCGCTCGACTTTGGAGATCCCCACCCGCTTAGCCTAATTGCGCCGAAACGGTATTCCACGTGGTCCTTACTCGCGTTTTCCCGCGGCAGTTACCGCGTCGGCGGCTCACATGCTGGCGATCAGCCGCTTGACCCGCTCGTCGACTGAGCGGAACGGGTCCTTGCACAGCACCGTGCGCTGCGCCTGGTCGTTGAGTTTGAGGTGCACCCAGTCGACCGTGAAGTCGCGGCCCGCTTCCTGCGCGGCGCTGATGAACTCCCCGCGCAGCTTCGCCCGGGTGGTCTGCGGAGGCGTGTCGACGGCCTCCTCGATCTCCTCGTCGGTGGTGACCCGCGTCGCCAGGCCCTTGCGCTGCAGCAGGTCGAACACGCCGCGGCCGCGCTTGATGTCGTGGTAGGCCAGGTCCAGCTGGGCGATCTTGGGATCGGACAGCTCCAGGTTGTAGCGGTCTTGGTAGCGCTGGAACAGCTTGCGCTTGATCACCCAGTCGATCTCGGTGTCCACCTTGGCGAAGTCCTGGCTTTCCACCGCGTCGAGCTGGCGGCCCCACAGGTCGACGACCTGCTCGATCTGCTCGTTGGGTTCCCGGGTCTGCAGGTGCTCCACGGCGCGGGCGTGGTACTCGCGCTGGATGTCCAGGGCGCTGGCCTGCCGACCGCCGGCCAGGCGCACCGGACGGCGGCCGGTGAGGTCATGGCTGACTTCGCGGATCGCCCGGATCGGGTTGTCCAGCGAGAAGTCGCGGAACGCCACCCCGGATTCGATCATCTCCAACACCAGCGCGGCGGTGCCGACCTTGAGCATCGTCGTGGTCTCGCACATGTTCGAGTCGCCGACGATCACGTGCAGCCGCCGGTATTTCTCGGCGTCGGCGTGCGGTTCGTCGCGGGTATTGATGATCGGCCGGGACCGCGTCGTCGCGCTGGAGACGCCCTCCCAGATGTGCTCAGCGCGCTGGGACAGGCAGAACGTCGCCGCCTTCGGCGTCTGAAGCACCTTGCCCGCCCCGCAGATCAGTTGTCGGGTGACCAGGAACGGCAGCAGCACGTCGGAGATCCGGGAGAACTCCCCCGCGCGCACGATCAGGTAGTTCTCGTGGCAGCCGTAGGAGTTGCCGGCGGAGTCGGTGTTGTTCTTGAACAAATAGATGTCGCCGCCGATGCCCTCGTCGGCCAGCCGCTGCTCGGCGTCGATCAAGAGGTCCTCGAGCACGCGTTCGCCCGCGCGGTCGTGGGTGACCAGCTGTGCCAGGCTGTCGCACTCGGCAGTCGCGTACTCGGGATGGCTGCCGACGTCGAGGTACAGCCGCGCGCCGTTGCGCAGGAACACGTTGCTGCTGCGACCCCACGACACCACGCGGCGGAACAGGTAGCGCGCGACCTCGTCGGGGCTGAGCCGACGGTGGCCGTGGAACGTGCAGGTGACACCGAATTCCGTCTCGATGCCCATGATTCGACGCTGCACGTAATCGAGCGTACTTGTTACGCGGACAAGCTGACGTGTAACCCGCCCGGCGACCCGCGAGCCACTACGCCCCGGCCTGGATTCCCTGGTTGACCTGATCGATGGCCTGCTCGACCAACGAGATCGCCGCCACTCGGTGGCCGGCCTTGTCGGGGATCGCCTGCAGCTCACTTTGTGCCTGCTGCACTGCCTCGTCGCTTCGGCGTCGGAGGTGTGCCGGGGGTCGACCTCAATTAACGTGCGCCCAGCCTCTTCCGCTTTGGCGCGCAGTATCGAGACGAACCGGCCCCAGCCGGCGTCACTGATGCTTCTAGAAAGCCCGGACTTCGCCCGCGCCATTGGCCAGATACTGGCCGGGATTGTCGGGGTTCGCCGCCCCGCCGCAGCTGGATCTGTACGCCCGCACCCCCTACTACCAGGGCACGGAAACGTTCGCACACGTACCGTTCGGCCGCCTCGACGCCTGATCTGCCCTGTGGATAACGCGAGCGGAGGGCTGCGCGCAGATGCCAGCATGAGGCATGGGGGGAAGACCGACGCTCTCTCAGGCGAAATCGTGGCATCCGGACTCGTTGCGGCAGGCGGCCGACGCCTGGGATGCGGCCGCGATGGATATCCGTCGAGAGTTCGACGTGGTGGTGCAAGGCATGCACGACACGCACGACTTCTGGGTCGGGGACGCTGCTGAGGCCGCGCGGGAGCGGGCGGCCAGAACGGGCGCCGACGCAGCCAGACTCGCCCGCGCCCTGGTGGCCGCGGCCGTGGCCGCGCGCGACGGCGCCGACGTGATTGCGGCTGCCCGAGACGATGTGCTCGGCACCGTCGCCGCGGTGCAGTCTCAGGGCTTCGCGGTGACCGACGACGGGACCGTCACACCCCCCGCGCAGTCACCCCCGGCCGTGCTTGCGACGGCCGGGGGCAACATGCAGATCGCTCAGGAGGTATTGCGTTCCGGCGCCGAGGAATTCACCCGCGAGATCGTCGAGAAGCTCGACGCGTTGGGCGCCGCGGACGACGACGCCGCCCGCGACATCGACGAGGCGTTCCACGGGGTGACGACGCCGCAACCCACTGCGCCCACCGGGCTGGACGACAACCCGGTGGGTAACTGGCCGGCCATGACCCAGGACAGCATTGCGGCGCAGATCGCCGCGATGAAGCCCGAGCAGCGGCGGCAGCTGATCGAGAGCTACCCACAGCAGGTCGGCAACACCGACGGCGTCCCGTGGGACATGCGCGTCGCCGCCAACCGACTCAACATCGAGCAGGCCATTCTGGACGGGCGCCGCGAACTGAAGCGGACACAGGACCCCACGCAGCGCGACGCGGTCCAGCAGCGCATCGGCTTCTACCAGGGGCTGCTGTCAGAGGTGCCCGATCCGACCGGCCGGAAAGGCCGGGTCGATCGCCAGATCCTGGCCTTCGATCCCGGCCGCTCGTCGCTGGTCGAACTGATCGGCGACCTCGGCACCGCGAACAACGTCGGCGTCCTGGTGCCTGGCATGAACACCACCATGGAGGGCTCCGCGGCCAACACTGAGACGGCGACGCGGTTCGTGCAGGCCGCACACGGTGACCTGGCGATGATCACGTACCTCGGCGGCCCGTTCCCGCAAGGCGGAATCCCGGACGGCATCGACGACGCGATGGACACCGACTATGCCACCGGCATGGCGCCGCGGCTGGTGTCGTTCAGCGAGGACGTCAACCGCGTCGTCGACGCCACGGGGCGCGACATCGCGGTCACCTACGTCGGCCACTCCTACGGCGGATCCGTTCTCGGCACCGCCGAGGCGATGGGCCTGACCGCCGACCGCACGGTCTACGTCGAAGCGGCGGGCGCCGGCGTCGGAGTCGACGACCTCGGCGACTGGCACAACGAGAATCCGTATGTGATGCGGTTTTCGATGACCGCGCCGGGCGACTGGATCGAGCCGTTGCAGGGCATGCCGCTCAACCCGCACGGCGCCGACCCCGACGAGATGCCGGGCGTGATCCGGCTTGCCACCGGCGACTACGACGACGGCCAGCGGATGGTCGGCTGGGATACACACAGCGACGTCCTCAACGAACCCTCCGATGCGTGGCGCAACATTCTCGCGGCGATGACCGGGCAGCCGTACAGCGTGTACGTCGACCCGCTGAAGTTCCTGCCGACTTGGGCTAAACCACCCTGGCTGCGGCTGACGGGGTGAATAATTGGGCGGTTCCCAGGAGGCTGCCGTGACAACTACAGGTACGCCAATCGAGAAGTCTGCGCGGGTGCAGAGCTGCGACGTCTGCATCGTGGGAGCCGGCATCGCCGGACTCAACGCCCTGTTCGTCGCCAGCCGATACCTCTCTCGTGATCAGAAGGTCATCCTGGTCGACAGCCGGGAACGCGTCGGCGGCATGTGGGTCGACACATATCCGTACGTTCGACTGCACCAGCCACATCCCATGTTCACCGCCGGCAACATCAAGTGGACTCTCGGCCAGGATCGCTCCTACCTTGCGACCAAGGGCGAGGTGCTCGACCACTTCGAACACTGTCTCAACGTCATAAAACAGCGGGTGCAGGTTGACGAGTTCTTCGGTTGGACGCTGGAATCCGACGATGAGGCCGACGGGATCGTGCGGATAACCTGCAGATCCGCGGATGGCGGGCTTCTGGTCGTCGAAGCGAACCGACTGATCAAGGCCTACGGCCTCCGGGTCATGCCCAACGACCCGCTCGAAATCTCCAGTGCGCGTGTCCAATCCGTGTCTCCCGACTACTGCGACGTCCGTTCGGGCGACATGCGGGCGAGCGATACCCCGGTGTGGATCATCGGTGGCGGGAAGACCGCGATGGATACCGCGCATGCGCTGATCACGGAATACCCCGGCCGTGACGTGAACCTGGTGGCGGGTTCGGGCACGTTCTTCACAAGCCGCGACCGCTTATTCGCTACCGGGGCCCGGCGTTGGTGGGGCGGCACGCTTGGCAGCACTATCGGCACGGAAATGGCCAGACGTTTCGACGGAACCAACGAGGCAGAGGTCGAGGAGTGGTATCGCGGGACGTACGGGACATGGTTGACCCCCAGCACCAGCAACTTCGTCTTGGGCGTCCTGTCCGAGTCGGAGAAACAAACGATTGCCGCAGGGCTGAACGACGTGATCATGGATCACCTGGTGGATGTCGTCGACCGCGACGGCGCGACGGAACTGATGTTGCGTAGCGGATCCACGAAAGCGATCCAACCGGGCAGTTGGATAGTGAACTGCACGGGATACCTCATGGCTCGCGGCCACTCCTACGAGCCTTATGTTTCCGACAGCGGGGCGGTGGTCTCGATCCAGCCGCGATCGGCCACGCTCCACTTGCCGGCGTTCATGGGCTATTTCCTTGCGCACCTGCTGTTTCTGGGCAAGCTAAGAGACGTTCCGCTGTATGAGATTGACGTGGAAGATCTGAGGACGAAGTCGCGTGCCGTGTTCCCGTACACAGTCTTTGCGCTCGTGCAGCACAACCTCAGCCTCATCTTCGACAGTGTTCCGAGCAAGGTGTTTGGCGAGTGCGGACTCGACTTCGACACCTGGTACCCGTTGCCGCGCCGCTTGGCGAGTACGGCACGGTTCATGCTCACGCACCGCCGGGTACGCGAGCGCCAGCGCCGCGTCCTCGATACGGTGCGCGAGCGATTCGATGTTCGTTGCGGCCCCTTGACCCACGAGTGAGCCGTACTCAGTGCTAATCCCCTTGTGGCAGTAGCGATTCCAGTGCGGACCCGGTGATGCGGCGAAACGCCCGGCGCGGCCGGTTCTGATCGAGGATGGCCACCTCCAGCGTCGACACCCCGAGCGTGCGCGGCTCGGACGAACCCGACCCGTTGCCGCTCGTGCCTGCCTGCAAAGCCTTGACCGCAATCCCGACGGCCTCGGCCAGCGTGGCGTTCTCTTGGTACGAGTCCTTCAGCGCGGTGGTGATCGGCTCGGTCAAGCCGCCCATCACGACGAAATGCGGCTCGTCGTTGATCGAGCCGTCGTAGGTGATCCGGTACAGCTCAGGCGGTTTGGTCTCGCCGTAGTGGGCGACCTCGGCGACGCATAGCTCGACCTCGTAGGGTTTGGCCTGCTCGGTGAAGATGGTGCCCAGCGTCTGCGCGTACACGTTGGCCAGCTGGCGGCCCGTCACGTCACGGCGGTCGTAGGCGTATCCGCGCGTGTCGGCGAACTGGATGCCGCCGCGGCGTAGGTTGTCGAACTCGTTGAACCGGCCGACCGCGGCGAACCCGACGCGGTCGTAGAGCTCACTGACCTTCTGCAGAGAGCGCGACGGATTCTCCGCGACGAACAGCACGCCGCCGGAGTACGCCAGCGCGAGAACGCTGCGGCCCCTGGCGATTCCCTTGCGCGCGAGCTCCGAGCGCTCGCGCATCGCCTGCTCGGGCGAGATGAAGTACGGGAAGGTCACGGGCCGCCCCGCGCATCGGTCGGTTCAGTGAAGTCTGGATGTAAAGTATTTGTCCGCGTACGGTTTTCGATGATCTCGCGGGCCAGTTCGGCGATGCGCTCCTCGGGCACCTCGACCGCGCCCTCGGCGCTGATCGTCACGGCGGTCGGGAAGATGCCGCGCACCAGGTCGGGGCCACCGGTGGCTGAGTCGTCGTCGGCGGCGTCGTAGAGGCTTTCCACCGCCACCCGCAGCGCCGAATCCGCATCGACCACTTGGGAATACAGCTTCTTGATCGCCGACCGAGCGAACACCGACCCCGAGCCCACCGACTGGTAGCCCTCGTCTTCGACGTTCCAGCCGCCGGCAGCGTCGAACGACACGATCCGGCCGGCCGCCTCGGGATTGGGGTCGGCGATGTCGTAGCCGACCAGCAGCGGAAGCGCCACCAGGCCCTGCATCGCCGCTCCGAGGTTGCCGCGCACCATGATCGCCAGCCGGTTCACCTTGCCGGCGAACGTCAGCGGCACGCCCTCGAGTTTTTCGTAGTGTTCGAGTTCGACGGCGTACAGCCGGGCGAACTCGACGGCAATCGCCGCGGTGCCGGCGATCCCGGTCGCGGTGTAGTCGTCGGTGATGTACACCTTCTTGACGTCGCGGCTGGCAATCATGTTGCCCTGGGTGGCACGCCGGTCGCCGGCGATCACCGCGCCGCCGGGGAAGTTCAACGCGACGATCGTGGTGCCGTGGGCCAACTGCACGCCAGCCGCTCCCGAAACGCCGGCACCGCTGACAGGCAGCAGCTGTGGCGCCTGGCGGCGCAGGTATTCAGAAAAGGACGACAAGTCCAGCGGTAGGGGTGAAGCTCCGGAATTGGGGTTGGGGATGGCCAGCTGTTCGCGATACGGCCAGGTCACTGTCCGCCCTTTTGGACGTACGCGCGTACGAAATCCTCTGCGTTTTCCTCGAGCACGTCGTCGATCTCGTCCAGTAGGTCGTCGGTTTCCTCGGTCAGCTTGTCGCGACGCTCCTGCCCGGCGGCCGCGTTGCCGGTGAGGTCGTCGTCATCGCCGCCGCCACCGCCACGCTTGGTCTGCTCCTGAGCCATCGCTGCCTCCTGCATCGTTCATCGGCGGTCTGTAAGCCGCCGGTCCTTCTACCCTACCGGTCAGAGCCCGAAATGCCGGGGATGAGTCAGGTCGTGGTGAGCTGATCCACAAGCTCAGCGGCCGTCTGGGCGGACTCCAACAGCGCGCCGACGTGGGCCTTGCTGCCGCGCAGCGGCTCTAGCGTCGGGATGCGCACCAGCGAGTCCCCGCCGAGGTCGAAGATCACCGAATCCCAGCTCGCCGCGGCGATGTCGGCGCCGAACCGCCGCAGGCATTCGCCGCGGAAGTACGCACGGGTGTCGGTCGGCGGGTTCTCCACCGCGTCGAGCACCTGCTGCTCGGTGACGAGCCGCTTCATCGAACCCCGGGCCACCAACCGGTTGTAGAGCCCCTTGTCCAGCCGCACGTCCGAGTACTGCAGGTCGACGAGGTGCAGTCGTGGTGCCGACCAACTCAGGTTCTCCCGGTGCCGAAATCCGTCGAGCAGCCGCAGCTTGGCCGGCCAGTCCAGCAGGTCGGCACACTCCATCGGGTCGCGCTCCAGCAGGTCGAGCACATTCGCCCAGGTCTGGACGACGTCGGCGGCCCTCGGGTCCCGGTCGCGGCTGTCCACCAGCTTTGCCACCCGATCCAGGTAGATGCGTTGCAGGGCCAGCGCGGTCAGCTCACGGCCGTCGGCCAGCGCCACGGTGGCCCGCAGCGTCGGGTCGCGGCTGACCACGTGCACCGCGTGCACCGGCCGCGCAAGCGCGAGGTCGGACAGGTCCAACCCATGAGCGGGGCCTTCTTCGATCAGATCGAGCACCAGCGCGGTGGCGCCGAGCTTCAGATACGTCGACGTCTCGGCCAGGTTCGCGTCGCCGATGATGACGTGCAGTCGCCGGTACTTGTCGGCGTCGGCGTGCGGCTCGTCGCGGGTGTTGATGATTCCGCGCTTGAGCGTGGTCTCCAGCCCGACCTCGACTTCGATGTAGTCGGCGCGCTGCGACAGCTGAAAGCCGGGCTCGTCGCCGGCCGGTCCGATCCCGACCCGACCCGACCCGACGACCACCTGCCGCGACACCAGAAACGGTGTCAGCCCGGCGATTACCGCGGAGAACGGGGTCTGCCGCGACATCAGATAGTTCTCGTGCGAACCGTAGCTGGCGCCCTTGCCGTCGACGTTGTTCTTGTACAGCTGCAGCTTGGCGGCACCCGGCACGCTGGCGACATGCCGCGCCGCGGCCTCCATCACGCGCTCGCCTGCCTTGTCCCAGACGACCGCGTCCAGCGGATCGGTGCACTCGGGTGCGGAGTACTCGGGGTGCGCGTGGTCGACGTACAGCCGGGCACCGTTGGTCAGGATCATGTTCGCCGCGCCGACCTCGTCGGCGTCGACGATCGGCGGCGGCCCTGCCGACCGGGACAGGTCGAATCCACGCGCGTCGCGTAGCGGTGACTCCACCTCGTAGTCCCATCGGGTGCGCTTGGCGCGCTGGATGCCCGCGGCGGCGGCGTAGGCCAGCACCGCCTGCGTGGACGTCAGGATCGGATTGGCGGTCGGGTCGGACGGCGAGGAAATGCCGTACTCGACCTCGGTCCCCATAATCCGTTGCATGTCATCAGCCTATGCGACGTGTATTTACGCTTCAGCGGGCGATGATGTCCCAATGCCGACGCCCGCCTCCACCCGCCGCGCCGCCGAGCGGTGGTTCCTCGCCAACGGGCTGCCGTCCGTGCTGCCGGGGCGGGCCAGGTGGCGGGGACTGTGGCCGCGCTCCGCGCCGGTGCTTGCCGGATATGCGGCATTGATGATCGTCGGAATGGTGATCTATCTGCTCGTCGGCACGATCAACGTCGACATCGATCGCGAACCGACCACGGCCGAGTGGATCGTGCTCGGCGTGCTCGCCGCGTGCATCCCGTTCGTCGTCCTCACCGGATGGCTCGTCGCACGGCTGCGCAGCTATCGGGCCCGGGTTGCTGCGTCGACAGTCGCTGCCGTGGTCGCGGTGGTATGTGACTCCATCAACGACGGGGGCACCTATGTGGCCACCACGGCGCTCGGCCTGCTGATCGTTCCGCTGCTGACTGCCACGGGCATCGGGTCGGTACTGGGCTGGGCGCTCCGGCTCGCGGTTTCGCAGTTCGCGGCGGTCGGTCAGCTGATGCTGCGGGCATTGCCGGTGGTGCTGCTCACCGTCCTGGTGTTCTTCAACTCGCCGGTCTGGCTGATGGCGGCGTCGGTGACCCGCGCCCGCCTTTGGCTAGCGCTGTTGTTCCTGGGCTCGATCGCCGCGGTGTTCCTTGTCACCAGCACCCTCGAACGCATCCGGCCAATGCTCGTGGCGCCGAATCCTTTCGAAACGCACACGCATGAGTTGGCGGGCACGCCGTTCGAGTCGATGAACGACCCGGCCACCGCCGAACCACTGACGCTTCGCGAGCGGTTCAACGTGGTGTTCGTCGTGATCGTGTCCCAGTTGGCGCAGGTGCTCACCGTGGCCGTCGTGACCGCGCTGATCTTCTTTGTGTTCGGCCTGATCCTGCTCAACCCTGAACTGCTCGCGGCGTGGACGCGCAACCCCATGAGTGACGGGCGTCTGCTGTGGATGACGGTGCCGGTGCCGAACGCACTGATTCAGGTCACGCTGTTTCTCGGCGCGCTGACGTTCATGTACCTCAGCGCGAGAGCGGTCAGCGACGGCGAGTACCGGTCCCGCTTCGTGGATCCGCTGATCGACGATCTGAAGCTGACACTGGTGGCGCGCAGCCGCTACCGCGCTGCGACGGCGGGCGAATGACGGACCTCAAGGCGGTGCACGAGTGGTTCCTGCAGCGCGGGTTGCCGCTGGTGTTGACCCGTCGGGTCCGCGCCCGGGCGCTGATCGAGCGCTCGGCGCCGATGGTCGGTGGCGTCGGCGCGCTGGTGGCGGTGCTGTTGCTGCTCGCCGACGTCACGCACGATCGCACGACCCCGGTACACGTTGTCGTCGTCGCCGCTTACGCGGCTGTGCTCGCGGCCACGCCAGCGCTGCTGTACCTGTTGCACCGCATCGGCACACCGGTCAGCGAGGCCAGGCGGCGCTCGGTGGCATGGCTGGTGCTTCCTCTGTTCGTGCTGGGCCTTCCGGTAATCGACGCGGGCTGGTCGTGGACGGCGTTAGCCGAAGCCCCGGTCTTTGTGGTCGCGTCGCTGCTGGCGATCTGGCTGACTTACCTTGGGATCGGCTCAATTGTGTTGTGGGCGTTGCGGTTTGCGTCTGTACAGTTCGGCGCATTGGGGACGCTGATGAGCGGTGCGCTGCCCCTGCTGATGATCACCGTGCTGGTGTTCTTCACCGCTGACCTGTGGCAGCTCACCGCGCGGCTGACCCGAGACCGGCTGTGGCAGACAGTGGGTTTCCTGGCGCTGGTCGCCGTCGCATTCATGGTCGTGACCATCCAGGACGAGGTCCGCTCGCTGCGCAAAGGCCGGGCCGCAACGAAGCCAGCACCTGAGCTGTTGAAGGGCACTCCGCTGGCCATGTACTCAGACGGTGATCTGGCTACCGCCCCCCCCGGTGTCACGACCAGAGAAGGTGAATGTGCTTGCGGTCATGGTGGTTTCACAGGCGATTCAGGTCGTGCTGTTCACCGCGGTGATCTTCGCGTTCTTTCTGACGCTCGGGATCATCGCCGTGCCCGACGATGTGGCGGTGGTGTGGTCGCAGGAGACGACGTGCCCAGATGGTGCCCAACCACCTTGCGCCGGAACGTGGTTCGGTATCAAGACGCCGCTGACGCAGACGCTGGTGCAGACCTCGTTGTTCGTCGCGGTGCTGTCGGGGCTGTACTTCACCGTCAACAGCAGCGTCGACCCGCAGTACCGCAAGCGGTTCTTCGAACCGCTGATCGCGGACCTGGCCGTCAGCCTGGCCGGCCGTGACGTGTACCGGTCACTCGACAAGGCCCACTGAAGCCTCCACAAGGCTGAACGGCGACGCTGTCGGCACCACGCGCGTCATCTTGAATCCGGAGCGCTCAAGCAGTGTTCGGTACTGTGCCGCGGTGCGCTCGCGGCCATTCACACCCTGCAGCATTTCGAGATCGGCCCATTTGCCGATGAAATCGCGGTCGTGCTCGGGAATTACGAGTTCGGCCAGCAACACGGTGGCGGCCGCATTGCAGGCGGCGCGAAGTTTGCGCAAGATCACCACAGCTTCGTCATCCGGCCAGTCGTGAATGATGTGCTTGAGGACGTAAGTGTCTCCGCCCGCGGGGATATCTTCGAAAAATGATCCCGCCTCTATGCGAACCTGTCCTGCCACACCGAGTTTGTGCAGCTGCGCCGGCGCTGCGGAGACGACGTCTGGCAAGTCGTAGAGCACACCGCGAGCGGTCGGCGCCGCCGACAGGATGGCCGCCAGCAGGCGGCCGTGACCGCCACCGACATCCACGATCATCCGGCATGGCGTGAAGTCGTAGGCGGCGACAATGGTCTGCTCGGCCATCTCCGAAATGCTGGTCATAGCGGCGTTGAAAAGCGCTGCCAGTTGGGCGTCGTCAGTCAGGTAATCGAAAAATCCCTTGCCGCGCAGCGCCGGGATGGTCGCCTTGCCTGTCCTGACGGACTCGGTGAGTGTGCTCCAGTGCTCGCGATGCTGCGGCGACCCGTAGAACATCGCCGCTCCCGCCATCGATACCGGCGCGTCTGCCCGCAGGGTGTCCGCGAGCGCATTGAGGGCATAGGTGCCGTCGCGGCGTTGGCGAAATACGCCGGCTGATCAAAGCCCGCATGAGTCGGTTCATCGCGTCAGGGTCCGCGCCGACGCGGCGCGCCAAATCATCACCTGTGAGCGGGCCTGCGGCGAGCGCGTCGGCGATTCCGAGCTCCGCGGCAGCCTCGATCGCCTGTGACATCCAGCCCGCCAGAATCAGAAACATCACGACCGGCGCCGGGGCCAGCCTCTGATGGATGCGATAGAGGCGATGCCGCAGGCGCTCAGTCAGTCTCACCAACGGAACCGGTGGAACCGTACGTCGTGCCATCACATGGGTTGCCATGGCAACCTCCGTAGTATGGTTAGATCAATGAAACTCTATTCAATAGAGTTAACTATATGGAAGGGCGCATGCTCGTGTCCACCACTCGTCGGGCACCATCCCGCCGCACGTACGACAACAGTCGCCGCCGAGCCGACGCAGAAGTCCGT
>DASWBF010000553.1:0-5891 GCA_036390735.1 Mycobacterium sp.
CGGCGCTGCGCGCGCTGGGCAACGACATCCCGATCTGCGTGCTGTCGGCCCGCGACACCGTCAACGACCGCATCGCGGGGCTGGAGGCCGGCGCCGACGACTACCTGGTCAAGCCGTTCGACCTCGGCGAGCTCGTCGCCCGGCTGCATGCGCTGCTGCGCCGGTCCACGCATTCCGACGAGCACTCGGACGCGATCACCATCGGCCCGCTGACCATCGATACCGCGCGCCGCCTGGTGTTCGTCGCGGGGGAGCGAGCAGAGCTGACGAAGCGCGAGTTCGACCTGCTGGCCGTGCTCGCGGAGAATGCCGGTGTGGTGCTCACCCGGCAGCGGCTGCTGGAGCTCGTCTGGGGCTACGACTTCGACGTCGACACCAACGTCGCTGATGTGTTCATCAGCTACCTGCGGCGCAAGCTTGAACGCGAGGGCGTACCGCGGGTGATCCACACGGTTCGCGGGATCGGATATGTGCTCCGGGCGGAGCCGTGAGGCGACTGGACGGCACGGAGCCGTGAGGCGACTGGACGGCACAGCGCCGTGAAAGGCAGCGTCGAACGGCTTCGAATACGGCTGCACCGGTCGATGTCGCTGCGCACGCGGGTGGCCATCGCTGCGGCGGCAGCAGCAGCGGCCGTCGTCGCGCTGTTCGCGGTGGTGACGTCGGTTCTGCTGGTTAACAACGACGCGGCGCAGCTGGACCGGCGGCTCGACGCGATCGTCGACACCAGCATCGACCCAGACCGCAATGCCGCCGAGCCGCGCGCGATCCTGCAGACCGTTCGCAACCCCACCACCGAGCAGGTGATGTACCAGCGCGGCTTCCAGCTGCCGCCATTGCCGGTGGGCACCTCGACGGTATCTGTGAACGGGGTCGACTACCGTGTCCGTACCGTCGAGCGGGAACAGCCAGACGGCGACGTGCTGGTGTCGATCGGCATCAGAGTCGACAGCATCCTGGTGGACCGCGCGCGGATTCCGTTGTACCTGTTGATCGGCGGCGTCGCGGTCCTGGTCGCCGCGGTGTTGGGCTGGCTCTTGGCCGGCCCGGCCGTGCGGCCGTTGCGCCGGCTCACGCAACACACCCGCCGCCTCGGCAAGGGCGGCGAGAGGCTGCCCGCCGTGCACGGGATCCGCGAGGCCGAGGACCTCTCGGAGGCGATGTCCGGGATGCTCGAACGGCTGGCGGCGGCGCAGCAATCGACCACTAACTCATTGCAAACCGCGCAGGACTTCGCCGCAAACGCGGCTCACGAACTGCGCACGCCGCTGACCGCGATGCGCGCCGATCTGGACACTCTGCGTATTCACGACCTCCCCGCCGACGAACGACAGGAGGTGGTAGCCGATCTGTCCCGCGCGCAGCGCCGGGTGGAAGCCATCATCACCGCCCTGGGCCAACTGGCGTCCGGAGAGCTGGCCCAGGTCGAGGATCGCGAACCGATCGACGTTGCCGACCTGTTGGAGCGGGTGGCCCAGGACCACATGCGCCCGACGATGCCGGTCGAGATCGAGGTGCGGGCCGACGAGGCCGGCACGATCTTCGGGTGGCCGAGCGGGCTTCGGCTTGCGGTGGACAACATGGTCCGCAATGCAACCACCCACGGCGGCGCGACACGGGTCGTGCTGACCGCAACCCGGCGTGGCGACCTGCTGGACATCGTCGTCGACGACAACGGGCGCGGCCTTCCCGCTGAGGAGCACGTCACGGTGCTGGGCCGGTTCGCCCGAGGCAGCACCGCGTCGCCGGGAGGCTCGGGACTCGGGCTGGCGCTCGTCGCGCAGCAGGCGGTTCTTCACGACGGCGACATCGCGCTCTCCGACGGACCGCTGGGTGGTTTGCGTGCGACGTTGACGGTGTCTACCCGCGGCGGCCCGAAATCCGATCCGGCACTACCGCGGCGACGCCCCGCCAGCCGAGCAGGAAAATCGCCGTCACCACCGAAGCGACGATCACGAAAGTAACCGCTACACCTCCAGAAGTGGCCTTGCGCAACAACATTCCAACCGCGATCGTGCACGCCCACACCGCGACGCCGGTCGGGGTGATCGCCAGCGGACGGCGCCAGCCGCGGCTGACGAGCCAACCCACCGCAGCTCCGACCAGAAACGGCCAGGCCGTCTCTGCGACCCCCGAGACCGTCACGCCCTCGGCGTGGCTTCGCCGGCCGATCGCGCAGAACAACAGCACGCACAACGCGTCGGCCAGCACCGCCGACCACACCTGCTTCGCGTTCATCGGGCCGGGTAGGTCATCACGTCCAAGACCAATGGCATGACGAGGGTTTGGTCACGTGCAGCAACCCCGTGTTGTCGTTCGGCTGGTCCGCCGGTGTCGGTGAGGTTATTGAGCGCATCGGTGGACGCGATACGCGAATCGAGCCGGAACTTGTCGAACACGAAGGGTAAACCATTGGACCGCAACGGGTCTGGTGTGCTCATCAGCTCGAAGTGCAGGTGCGGCGCGTCGGAGTTGCCGGTATTGCCCAAGGAGCCAAGCGTCTGGCCAGTGGTGAGCCGGTCACCCACCTTGACCTTGACGCTGCCGGTTTTCAGGTGCGCGTAGAGGACGTAGTTGCCGCCGCCGATGTCCTGCACCACACGGTTACCGGCGTACTGATCAAGCGGCAAACCTCGAGGATTGGCGCCTGGCACTTGCTCGGCCAAGCCGTCGACCACCGCGACCACGGGTCCGTCGGCGACCGCGAGCACGTCGGCGCCGAAGTACGGATAGCTCGCGAGATTTCCCTTGTCGCCGTTGAACATTCGCCCGTCAGAGGATAGCTGGACGTAGTCGATCGCATAACGTTCGGGTGCCCAGAGTGCTCCGTTGAGCGGGCTGACTGCCATCCGGTGTGCCGTCATCCCGCAGCAGCTGTCGCCGTCCAACCAGTTTTCTCCGCGCAGCGGCGGTGAGATCGTCACCGGCTTGCGGTTGTCAACCGTTGTGGCAGCGATGGTTTCGGTCATCGTCGCCTCCGTCAGCGGAGGCTGCGGGTTTGCCACGGACATGGCGATGGTGTGGCTGATATCGGAGGGGCTGCCCGCAGCCTCGTCGATCGCGACGTCGAGCCACACCAGCGCTGTCTCTGACGGGCGGATCGTCGTCGTCGGCGCCGGGTTGCCCAGCCGCCGCGTCCAGTTCGCCAGCTCGTCACCGGACAGCGTCAGCAGGGTCTTGTCCCCGGCGACCGCCGCCACAGACGTCAGCGTGACCTCCTGAGGTCCGGCGTTCGTCAGCACCAGTTCGTAGGCCAGGTGCGTCTTGGCGTCGGTGGTGGCCACCGGCATTGGCGGGGCGAGCACCGAGCCGACGACCGGGGTGAAAACAGTCGGGCCCGCCGGTGCGGCACCCGTCGGACCCGCAGTCTCGGTGACGGTCACTGTGGACGGAGACGGAGACTGGCCCGATTGCGTCTGGGTGGCGCACGACGTCAGAACGAGTACCGCGCTTATCGCGCATGCTGAAAAGCGCAGGTGCATACCAGTATCCAAGCACGTGCAGGTACCCGACGAGGGTCAAGGGTCGCCGTCGTCGTCGGGGGCGTCCCCGTTGGCAGATGGCTTCGGCTCGGCATCGATGCCGCCGCGCTCGGCGGCATCCGGGTCGATCTGGCTCTCGGTGCGGAACAGGAACAAGAACAGCACCCAGCCGATGGCCGCGATGAAGATCCAGCTGATCAGCCGATAGATCAGCATCGCCGAGATCGCGTCCGGCAGTGACACCCCGCTGGTCACCAGGCCCGGCACCAGCACGGCTTCGACCACCAGCAGCCCGCCGGGCATCAGCGGAATCGACCCGACGGCGCGGGCGGCGGCGTAGGCAACGGTCAAGCCGGCCAGCGACGGCCGGCCACCGGCGGCGAACGTCGCGAACAGCAGACACGCCACGTCGGCGATCCAGTTGAACAGCGACCATCCGAACGCGACCGAAAGGTCGCGGCGGCTCAGGCTGACCGACTCCAATTGGGTGAGCGTCTCGCGCCACTTGTCCAGGCCGGCGTCGCGGGGCCGGCCACGGACCGAGTTCACAAACGACAGGACTCTCACCCCGATGCCGTCGATCAACTCCGGGCGGCTGGCAACGGCCTGGGCGAGCAGGATCAACGCGATGAACCCGCCGAGAGTGAAGATCAGCGAGAACGGATTGTTCTTGGCGCCCAACAGGAATGCCCCGGCCAGGCCCAGCAGCGCGAGACCAACGACCTGCAGCACCCCCGACATCACCAGCTGCCACGACGCAACGACCGGCGAAGCGCCCCACAGGCGTTGCTGGCGGTAGATGAAGGTCGCGGACAGCACCGGGCCGCCCGGCAGTGTGGTGCTCAACGCGTTGCCCGCGTAGAACGCGGTCTCCGACCGCCACTGCTTGACGGTGACGCCGGCGGACTGCAACAGCGTGCGCTGGATCTGCGCGAAGCTGTGCATCGAGGCCAGCGCGGCCGCGATCGCGGCGAGCACCCAGTACCACTTCGCGGTAACCAGGCTGCGCCAGGCTTGGGCGAGTTGGTCGTGGACCAGCGCGAGTTCGACGACCAGCACCACCGCCGCGACACCGAGCACCGCCCAGCGCAGCCACCAGTACTTGCCGCGTGACTGGCCTTCCCCGCTGCGGGCGTCGCTTGCCGGTGCGTCCTGCGACACGTGCTACAGGCTAACCGCGAAGGCGCAGCCGCCATCGCGGGCTCGCTGGCGGCGAACCGGCTTTTCGCCGCAGCGCTGTGGTTACGCTACCGGCATGCCAGCGCCCGAAGACACCGCCGTTTCGCCGCTAGTGCGCAAGGGCGCCGCCTGGTCGTGGCGGCTGCTGGCGATCTTCGGGTTGATCTTCGCGATGCTGTGGGTGTTCAAGCACCTCGAGCTCATCTTCGTGCCGGTGGCGATCGCGACGATGCTCGCCGCGCTCTTCCTGCCCGGCGTCGACTGGCTGGACCGGCACGGCGTTCCCCGCGGCTTGTCTGTTTTCCTGCTGCTGCTGTTCGGGATGGCGCTGGTCGGCGGTGTCCTCGCGTTCGTCGTCAGCCAGTTCATCGAGGGCCTGCCGGGGCTGGTCGACCAGGTTACGCACAGCATCGAGACCGCGAAGAACTGGCTCATCCAGGGGCCGGCTCACCTCAACGAGCAGCAGATCGACAACGCGGGCAAGTCCGCGGTCGAGGCGATCCGCAACAATCAGGAGAAGCTGACCAGCGGCGCGCTGTCCACCGCGGGCACGATCACCGAGATCGTCACGGGCGCGTTCGTCGTGTTGTTCACGCTGATCTTCCTCCTGTACGGCGGCCGCAACATCTACGAATTCGTCACCCGGATCTTCCCGCCCACCGTCCGGCAGAAGGTTCGCGAAGCGGGCAAGGCCGGGTTCGGCTCGCTGATCGGCTACGTCCGCGCGACGTTCCTCGTCGCGCTGGTCGACGCGACCGGCATCGGCACCGGCCTGGCGATCATGGGCGTGCCGCTGGCGCTGCCGCTGGCCTCGCTGGTGTTCCTGGGCGCGTTCATCCCGCTGGTCGGCGCGGTGATCGCCGGGTTTCTGGCTGTCATCGTGGCGCTGCTGTCCAAAGGCTTCATCTACGCGCTGATCACCCTCGGCCTGATCATCGCCATCCAGCAATTGGAGGGGCACGTGCTGCAGCCGCTCGTGATGGGACGGGCCGTGTCGATTCACCCGCTCGCCGTTGTCCTCGGCATTTCGACGGGTGGCGTGCTGGCGGGCATCGTAGGGGCGCTGCTGGCGGTGCCCGCGATCGCGTTCGCCAACAGTGCAATTCGCGTACTGATGGAACGCGACGAGGACGTCGGCGGACCCGGGGAGAAACCGGACTACGACGAGCCGGTAGGCATCAGCGCCGAGCCCGACGACGTCGGCGCAGGGGCTGAAAAGCCGTCGGGGAC
>DASWBF010000554.1:0-2863 GCA_036390735.1 Mycobacterium sp.
CAGGACTGAAAGGAGTGGTATGAAGCGTAAGAGAAGGATCATGAGTTGCAGCCTTGTGGCGGCAGCAGCTCTCGGATGCGCGGCGGCAACGAGTGCCGCTGCCGCACCCACGACGAAGGTCTCGGTCGTGGTCAACGGTCTTAACAATCCGCGAGGACTGACCTGGGCGCACGGGCGCCTATACCTCGCTGAGGCCGGGAAAGGGGGAACGGACTGCCCCACGGGCGCTAAGGGTCCTACGGGTGGCCAGCTGTGCTATGGCCTGACCAGCAGCCTCGATGTGATCTCACGCGGGTCGGTGCGCGCGATCCGCCGCGGCCTGATCTCGTTCTCCGACTCGCCTGGCGGAGCGGCGGCGGAAGGCGTCGAGGCAGTGACCGGGGTGGCCCGCGGCGTGCAGGTCGTCTACGGCGAATCTGTGCTGGCCCACCTATTCGGGTTGCCCTCGGGCACCCATCTGACACCCGCAGACAGTGCCGCACTCAGGCATGAGGCGGGAATGCTCCACTCCGTGATCGGGACCAGCGAGCGGAACCTCGCGGATGTCGGTGACTCGGATCTGGCCTGGAGCGGGGTCCATCAGAACCTCGTGCCCGACCAGTTCCCGGACGCGAACCCGAACGCGCTCCTGCATCTCGGACGCCTGACGTACGTGATCGATGCCGGCACCAATGTGCTCAGCTCGGTCGACCCGCGCGGAGTTGTTCGACAGCTGGCGTTCTTCCCGAACCCGGCGCAAAGCGACGCGGTGCCGACCTGTGTAGCGAAGGGTCCCGACAATGCGCTCTACGTCGGGCAACTTGCCCCCGGCGCCGGGCCCAACCAGGGAAAGATCTACCGCTACAGCCTGTCCACCGGGCGCTTGACCGTGTGGAAGACCGGTTTCAACGTCGTCGATGGTTGCGGCTTTGACCACGCTGGGAACTTCTACGCCGTCGAGTTCCAGGCCCACGGCTTTAACCCCAGCCCCACCGGGAATCCTGCCGGAGACATCATCAAGATCAGCCGCAACGGAAAGCGCAGCGTGATCGGCGCCGGCAGCTTGTTCTTCCCGCAGGGATTCGCCGTCGACCCGAAGGGCAACATCTACGTGTCCAACTGGTCAATCATGACGGACACCCCGAGCCGGCCTGGGGGCCCGACCGGCGAAGTCGTCAAGATCAGCCCTTGATATTCGGCCGTGCGCGCGGTCTGGCGGTTGCCGCGGCCAACCGCCAGCCGCGCGGCGGTCCGCCGTACCGTTGCCCGGCGGCTGACGGTACCGGAACGAGCTCTCAACCGGTGATGCGGCCGAACGCGCCAAACGCCAGCTAGGAGCTACCCAGTCGCCGAGAGTGTTGGCTTGGGCTAAGAGCAGCATCGGGTCAGCATCGGGTCGCGCTTGCGCAGGAAGTGCTGGGACACCCAAGCACGAGACTGCCCGTCCTCGATGCGAAGCAGCACTCTCCCGGTACACATCGAGGCTGGCGGTGGCGTTCCGAGGCGAGAGATCGCTGAAGGGCGACCGACACTGCTGCATTGATCCCGGTCTGCTGGCTGACCGCACGACGCTGCAAGCAACCGGGGCGCTTGCAGCGTCCTGCCCGCGCAGCTTATCGCCGGGGGCCGCTCGCGATCTTCCTATGCGCTGGCCGCGGGGTGGATGTTCTGGTTGACCTGGAAGACGTTGTCGGGGTCGTATTGCGCCTTGACGCGCGCGAGTCGGTCGTAGTTGTCGCGGTAGGTTGCGCGGACGCGCTCCTGGCCCTCGTCCATCATGAAGTTGACGTACGCGCCTCCGGCTGAGTAGGGGTGGGTCGCGTCCCAGTAGCCGACGCACCAGTCACGGATCGCGCCGGCGTTGGCCGGGTCCGGGTCGACGCCGAAGATGACCTCGGCCCATTGCGCATCGCGGTAGCTGAAAGCGGTATCCGCGGCCCCGACGTCGTGAGCGGCGCCGTCGATCGGATAGAGGTGCATCGTCGAATGCATCGACGGCAGCTTCTGCGCCCACTCGAGGTGCTGCTCGATCAGCTCGTCGGACAGTTCGTTGACGAAGTCGGCGCGCCAGTAGCACTGCAAGCCCTTCGTGTAGAGCCCGTCGAACAGGCTCTGAAGCGCTGGGTACGGCACCGGTCCGACGCCGTGCAGGAGTGGCGTACCGACGTCGTGCACGGGTGCCAGCAGCCGTGTGGCGTCCTCCTCGGAGCCGACGACGCACCACATCACCGCACAGACCTTGCGCAGATGGAGCTCCTCTGGGAAGAGTTCCACCGGAGGTACCGTCATCTCTGCGAAGAAGCCGCCTACGTTGCGCGGAGCCGCGGGAATGAACTCGCGATAAAAGCGCATCACCTCCGGCGTCTGCTCGATCGGCCAGAACGTCGGCCCGGCCATTACCGCAGCGCCGACCGGGTGCGTGCGGAATTCAAACGACGTAACGACACCGAAGTTGCCGCCGCCACCGCGCAACGCCCAGAACAGCTCGGGATGCTCGTTCGCACTCGCATATACCCGTGACCCATCGGCGAGGACCACCTCAGCACCGAGCAGGCTGTCGATCGTCAGGCCGAACGGCCGCGTCAGGTGCCCGAGCCCGCCGCCCAGCGTGAGCCCGCCAACGCCAGTCGTCGAGATGATCCCCGACGGCGTCGCGCGGCCGTACTCGGCGGTCACCCGATCGACGTCGCCCCACGTGCAGCCGCCGCCGACCCGGACGGTGTTGGCGTCCGGATCGACCACAACCTCAGCCATGCCCGCCAAGTCGATGACAACGCCGTCATCGACGATGCCGAGGCCGCCGCCGTTATGCCCACCGCCGCGCACTGCGATCCGCGCTTCATGGGCACGCGCGAACGCGATGCTGCGTGCGACGTCGTCGGCG
>DASWBF010000555.1:0-3347 GCA_036390735.1 Mycobacterium sp.
CTCGCTGGGTGTGGAGACCGCCGGCGGCGTGATGACCAAGATCATCGAGCGCAACACCACCATCCCGGCCCGGCGCAGCGAGGTGTTCACCACCGCGGCGGACAACCAGCCGGCCGTAGATATCGTTGTGCTGCAAGGCGAACGCGAGATGGCCAAGGATAATCGCGTACTCGGCAGGTTCAAGCTGGAGAACATCCGACCGGCCCCGCGCGGTGAGCCACAGATCGAGGTCACTTTCGACATCGATGCCAACGGGATCCTGCATGTCACCGCGCGCGACAAGGACACCGGCGCCGAGCAGAGCATCACCATCAGCGAACAGTCGAACCTCGATCAGAGCGAGGTCGAGCGGATGCTCGCCGAGGCCGAGGCGCACCGCCGCGAGGACGAACAGCTGCGCAAGCAGGTCGATGCACGCAATGAACTCGATTCGGTGGCTTACCAAGTCGAGCGCCGGCTCGCCGAGCTAGGCGACTCCGCGGCGCCACATGACCGGGCCCGCGCCGAGATGCTGGTCGCCGACGCGCGGCAAGCCGTCAAGGACGAGGCCCCGCTGGAGCGGGTGCAATCGCTGACATCCGAACTGCAGCAGGTGCTCTACGGGCTGCAACCGGCCCCAGCCGGCGGCGGCAACGGGCAGCAGCAGCCGTCCGGTAACGACCAGGGCTCGCGAGTTGGCGACGACGACGTGGTCGACGCCGAGTTCGACCGGGGCTGAGCCGCCATGGTCAGTTCGACAGAACATTCGAAGACCGACGAGGACCGCGACGCGGTTGGCGAAAGCCCGCCTGAAGCGGTTGCCTCCCAAACCGATTCGGACGCCGAGCTGGCCAAGCTCGAGGATCGTTGGCGACGCGCGGTCGCGGATCTGGACAACCTGCGAAAGAGATATGCCCGCGAACTGGACCGCGAACGAACAACGGAACGGTCCAGGGTGGCCGGCGCCTGGCTGCCCGTCGTGGACAACTTGGAGCGGGCGATCGCCCACTCGGGTGACCAGTCCGACGCGGTCGTCGAGGGCGTGCGGAGCATTCTCGAACAAGCGCTACAGGTTCTCGAGCAGCTCGGCTATCCGCGCGATGCGGAGGCAGGGGTGCCCTTTGACCCGGAGCGTCACGAGGTGGTCGGTGTGGTGGACCACCCGGACAGCGCGCCCGGGACGGTTGTCGAAGTACTTCGACCGGGCTACGGCGAAGGATCGAGGCAACTGCGGCCGGCGGCCGTGGTGGTCAGCCGACGCGAGGAGTGAGATCGGGTGGCCCGCGACTACTACGAAGTCCTCGGGGTGTCGCGGGACGCGACCGCCGACCAGATCCAGCAGGCGTTCCGCACACTGGCCCGCAAGCATCACCCGGACGTCAACAAGGATCCAGCGGCCGAAGAACGGTTCAAAGAGGTCAACGAGGCCTATCACGTGCTGTCGGACCCCGAAACCCGCAAGCGCTACGACCGATTCGGCGAAGACTTCCGGAAGGTGCCCGAGGACTGGGAAGAGCGGGTGGGCGCCGGTGCCGGTGGCTTCGGCGGCGCAGGGCCCTCCGGCGCGCGGGTGCGCTACGGCCAGGGCTTCGGCGGCGCCGGCGGCATCAACATCGAAGACCTTTTCGGCGACATGTTCGGCGGCAGTGGCGGATTCGGGCCGATTCCGGGTGCTGACCAGGAAGCGGTGCTGGAGCTGACTGTTGAGGAGGCTTACCGGGGCGGCAAACGGCAGCTCTCACTGGATGGCCGCAACTACGGGGTCAACATTCCCGCCGGTGTCATCGACGGTCAGCGGATACGGCTGGCGGGAGAGGGCGGCCGAGGTAGCGGCGATGGACCGGCCGGAGATCTGTACCTGCGGGTGCGCATCAAGTCGCATCCCCGATTTCGGCTCGACGGACGCGACGTCACCGTCGATCTGCCGGTGTCGCCGTGGGAGGCGGTGCTGGGGACCACTGTCGCTATTCGAACTCCCGGTGGCGAAGCGAAAGTTAAGGTGCCGCAAGGGTCGTCGACCGGTCGGCGGTTGCGGCTGCGCGGCGAAGGCATGCCCAACCCGCGCGGTGCCGCCGGCGACCTCTACGCAGAAATCAAGGTGATGGTGCCACCGAAACCCACTGCGCGGGAACGTGAGCTGTTCGAGCAACTGGCGGCGGAGTCCACGTTCGACCCCAGGAGGGGACGATGACCGCACCACGCTATGTCCTGGCGCGGCGGCCCGGAATTCAACTCGACGTCTTCGCAACACGCTGCGGGTTGCATCCCGACATGGTGCGCCGACTGGTCGCGCTGGGCCTCGTCGCTTGCCAGCAGGATGCCCGCGGCGATCTCTGGTTCGAACCGTCTGCGTTGGTGACGGTCGCCCGCATCCAGCGGTTGAGGACCGGTCTGGGACTGAACTACGCGGCGATCGGGCTGGTGCTCGACCTGCTGGACCGCATCGAAGAGCTGGAATCCGCTTCTCGGCGAAGGAGGACATCACCGTGGACATCAACAAGCTGACGCAGAAGTCGCAGGAGGCGTTGGCCGAAGCGCAGAGCATCGCGACCCGGATGGGTCATATCGAGGTCGACGGCGAACATCTGTTGATGGCGCTGATCGACCAGCCCGAGGGTCTCGTACCGCGGCTGCTGGATCAGACGGGCGCCGACACCGCGGCCCTGCGCGCGGACCTGGAACGCGAGCTGAATCGGCGGCCGAAGGTGAGCGGCCCGGGCGCCGCGCCGGGTCAGGTGTCTGTCACCCGGCGCCTGGCGAACGTTCTGGAGGCCGCCGAGCGGGAGGCCAAGCGGCTCAAGGACGAATACGTGTCGGTGGAGCACCTGGTGATCGCCCTCGCCGAAGAAGGCACATCCACCGCCGCCGGCAGGATCTTGGCCAACCACGGCGTGACACGAGATTCGTTCCTGAGCGCGCTGACCAAGGTGCGTGGCAACCAGCGGGTCACTTCCGCGACGCCCGAGGGTTCCTACGAGGCGCTGGAGAAGTACGGTCGAGATCTGGTCGCCGAAGCGCAGTCGGGCAAGCTCGACCCGGTGATCGGCCGGGACGCCGAGATCCGCAGGGTGGTTCAGATCCTGAGCCGCAAGACCAAGAACAACCCGGTTCTGATCGGCGACCCCGGTGTGGGCAAGACGGCGATCGTCGAGGGGTTGGCCCAACGGATCGTGCGCGGCGATGTCCCGGAAGGCTTGCGGGACAAGACGATCTTCTCCCTCGACATGGGTTCGCTGGTGGCCGGTGCGAAGTACCGCGGCGAGTTCGAGGAGCGGCTGCAGGCGGTCCTTTCGGAGGTGAAGGCGGGCGAGGGCCGAATCCTGCTGTTCGTCGACGAGTTGCACACCGTCGTCGGCGCGGGCGCGACG
>DASWBF010000556.1:0-5642 GCA_036390735.1 Mycobacterium sp.
TCCGACACCCATGCCGCTGCCTGTCGCAGGAGGTCGGTGGCACGGTCGACCTGCCCTGCGAGCCAGGCCGATTCGCCGGCGGCGATCAGTCGCGAGCCTCGCAGCGAGTGCTCTGTGGTCAGTTCCGCGCTGCGGGCCAACGCGATCGCGGCGATGCCGTGCGCGCCTCGGACCCGGGCCCGCTCTGCGACCCCGACCAGGTCGCGCGCCACCCCGTCGTCGGGGCCGATGCAGGCCTCGCTCAGGTGCCATGCCCGACGGTCATGCGCCGCGGGACCCAGCGCGGCGGCGACGGCGCGATGCGCCGCCCTCCGCGCCTGCGGATCCGCCGCGACGTAGGCGGCCGACCGGACCAACGGGTGGCGGAACTCGGCCCGTCCGGCGAGCCGAAGCAATCCATACGCCTCCGCATCGGCGAGGTGCTCGACTCGGCCGCCTAGCGCCTCGGCGGCCCGCGAGGTCACGGCCAAGTCGCCCTCGGCGACGACCGCGACCAGAAGGGCCAGTCGCGTCGCGTCGGGCAGTGCTTCGATCCGCCGCCCGAACGCTTCAGCCACGGTCTGCGGAACCGGCACCGGCAGCTCTGGTGGCAAGCTGGTGACGCGATCGATCTCGCGGGACAACTCGACGAGAGCGAGCGGATTGCCGAACGTGGCACGGTGCAACCGGGCAACGACTTCGGCGGTGGCGGGCGCCGCGCCGGTTGCCGCAATCAGCGCCGTGGCCGACGCCAGGTCCAGTCCGCTCAGTGCCAACACAGGCAGGTCCGAGTACGTGAACGGCGTATCGGGTTCGGGCCGTACCGACATCAGCAGCGCGATTGGGTCAGCGAGCAGCCGCCGCGCCACGAACCGCAGCGTTTCTGCCGACGGCGGATCCAGAAGGTGTGCGTCATCGACGATCATGAGCAGGGGGGAGTCTTCCGCGTACCGGCTCAACAAGCTCAGGGTCGCAGCGGCCACCGCGAACCGCTCAGGCGCAGGGCCGTGCCGCAACATCAGTGCGACCGCCAGCGCCTCGGATTGCGGGCCGGGGATGTGATCGACGAGATGCAAAGCGGGCCGCAACAATTGATGCAAACCAGAGAAGCCGAGCGCCGACTCACGCTCGCTGCCCGACGTCCGCATCACGACCATGTCGCCCGCGTGCGCGGCCGTGTCGTCAAGCAGTGCGGTCTTGCCGATCCCGGCCTCCCCGAGCAGCACCACCACGCCGCTTTGTCCGAGCCGCGCGGCGGCAAGCAGCTGAGCGATGCGTTGCTGTTCGGGTTCGCGACCCACCAGCATGCGCTGATCGTACGGTGAGCACGCGCACCGTGGCCGGATGCTGCTTCATTTCCAGCGGGGACTTTGTGAACGGGACGTTCCAGGCACACCGCGAACGGCGTGCCCCGGTCGCAGGTCGACAAGAGACTAGGGGGGGTCACCTGATTTGTTCGCGGTCATCGCGGTGCCACGGTGGTGTTCGTCGAGACAGAAAGGACTACTTCGATGACCGCGACAACCACTGCCGTCCCGCCCGCTGCGACGGTCGACCAAGACAAGCTCATGGCCTTCGTGTTCCGCGCGGTTGAGGAGGCCGGCGCTGCGCTGAACTGCGCGCTGGTCGTGATGGGTGACCGGCTCGGGTATTACCGGTCACTGGCTCATCACGGACCCAGCACTTCAGCCGAGCTGGCCGAACGCACCGGCACCGACGAACACTACGCCCGGGAATGGCTCAACGCCCAGGCCGCGGGATCCTTCGTGGCATATGACCCGCCGACCGGGCGCTACCACCTGCCACCCGAGCACGCAGTGGCGCTCACCGACGAAGCCAGTCCGGCCTTCGTCGGCGGCCTGTTCCAGATCACCCACGGAACCGTCCGCGACGCGGCCCGCATCCTCGACGCCGCGCGCACCGGCGCCGGCGTCGGGTGGGGCGAGCACAACTCCGACGTGCACGTGGGCTGTGAGCGATTCTTCGCGCCGACGTACACCGCACACCTGATCTCCGACTGGATTCCAGCGCTGGAGGGCGTGGCGGACAAGCTCACGTCCGGTGCCCGGGCAGCCGATGTGGGCTGTGGCCACGGCGCCTCGACAATCCTTATGGGACAGGCGTTTCCACGCTCCAGCTTCCGGGGCACCGATGCCCACCCCGAGTCCATCGCCACGGCTCGGGAACGCGCAGACGCTTCCGGAGCCAAGGCAGAGGTCAGTTTTGAGACCGCGGCGGCCGACGCGTTCACCGGCGGCCCCTATGACTTCGTCACGATGTTCGACTGCCTGCACGACATGGGTGACCCGATCGGTGCGGCGCGCCACATCCGCGAGCTCATCGCCGATGACGGAACGTGGATGATCGTGGAGCCGGCGGCCAGCGACCGGGTGGAAGACAACCTCAACCCCATCGGCCGGGCCTACTACGGGTTCTCCACGTTGCTGTGCACGCCGTCGTCGCTGGCGCAGCCGGTCGGGCTCGCGCTCGGCACGCAGGCCGGACCGGCCCGCGTCCGAGACGTGGTGACGGCGGCGGGTTTCACCCACTTCCGGCTGGCCGCGCGGACCCCGTTCAACAACGTTTTCGAGGTTCGGCCCTGAACCACACCAGAAGGACCACGATAGATACATGAGCGCCGCAGAGCGTCGATCCCGCCTACCGGACACGTCGGGTGTAGTGGTTCGCGACGGAGTTTCACTGCACTTCGACGTGTACGGTAACGGCCCGACAACGGTTCTCCTGCTGCCCGCCTGGTCGATCGTCGATTCGCGGTTCTGGAAGGCGCAGGTGCCCTACCTGGCGCGCCACTACCGGGTGGTGACGTTCGACGGCCGCGGCTCGGGGCGGTCCGACAAGCCACAGGGCGCCACCGCCTACGCCGACCGTGAGTTCGCGGCCGACGCATTGGCGGTGCTGGATGCGACGGAGATCAAAAACAGTGTGCTTGTCGGCTTTTCGTCCGGGGCAAGTTGGGCGGTCCGGGTCGCCGCCGCGCACCCGGATCGAGTGCAAGGCATTTTCGCCATCGCTCCGACGTGCAGCCTGCCGGCGGCCCATCCCGAGCGCGAGCTCGCGCTGTGGCTGCAGACCGCCGAATGCCCCGACGGTTGGTTGAAGTACACCCGGCATCACTGGCTGCACGGCGGCTTGGCCGACTTCCGGGAGTTCTTCTTCGAGCAGATGTACTCCGAGCCGCATTCGACCAAGCAGGCCGAAGACATGATGCGATGGTCGGCCGATATCGACGCGCAGACCTTGGCGGACACCACAGCAGGGCGTCTTGACCCGGAGATGCTTGCCGCCGAGCCATTCGAACAGATCGCCAAGTCTGTGCACTGCCCGGTACAAGTCGTGCACGGAACGGCCGATCGAGTGCGGCCGTGGGCCACCGGAGAACAGCTGGCCGAAGTCACCGGCGGGTCCTTGACGCTGATCGACGGCGGCGGCCACGGGTTGATGGCACGCGATCCCGTGCGGATCAACACGATGATTCGCGATTTCATCGAGTCGGTGACTTCGACGCCGTCCAGGCGCGCTCGGTGGACCCGCGCAATGCGGCGCCCGCGGCGGGCGCTGTATCTGTCGTCGCCGATCGGTCTAGGCCATGCCCGCCGTGATATTGCAATCGCGACCGAATTGCGAAGAGCGCGGCGAGGTTTGGAAATCTCTTGGTTGGCTCAGAATCCGGTGACCCGGGTGTTGGAGGCTGCCGGTGAGCTTGTGCATCCGGCGTCGCGGCATCTGCTCTGCGAATCCGCACACATCGAATACGAAGCGGGCGAACACGACCTGCACGCGTTCGAAGCGATTCGCAGGATGGATGAGATTCTGGTCGCCAACTTCATGGTGTTCGCCGAGGCGGTCCGCGACGATCCACCGGACCTGGTGATCGCCGACGAGGCCTGGGAAGTCGACTACTTCCTGCACGAGAACCCAGAGCTCAAGCGGTTCACGTTCGCCTGGCTCACCGACTTCGTCGGCTGGTTGCCAATGCCCGACGGCGGGCCACGCGAAGCCGCACTCACCGCGGATTACAACGCGGAGATGATCGAACATCGGGCGAGGTTCCCGCGCCTGCGCGACCGGTCGATCTTCATCGGCAACCCGCAAGACGTGGTTGCTGAGTCGTTCGGCGCCGGGCTTCCCGAGATCCGCGAGTGGACTGAACAGAACTTCGAGTTCTCGGGCTACGTCGTGGGTTCTCCGCCCCCGTCGGCGCCGGCGCGGGCGGCAGTGCGTCGCAGGCTCGGCTTGGATCCCGATCACCGGTTGTGCGTTGTCACCGTCGGTGGGACGGGCGTTGGTGGATCTCTGTTGCGGCGAGTGCTGGAGGCGGCGCCGATCATCCGCAAAGAGATGCCGGAACTTCATTTCCTGGCCGTCACCGGACCACGCATCGACCCCGCATCGATGCCCCGCCACCGCGGGGTGCGGATTCGAGGCTTCGTACCTGATCTAGCCGACTACCTCGCCGCATGTGACATGGCCGTCGTCCAGGGCGGGCTGGGGACGTGCATGGAGCTCACCGCCGCCGGCACCCCGTTCGTCTACGTGCCGCTAGCGCATCACTTCGAGCAGAACTTCCACGTCCGGCACCGACTGGACCGCTACGCCGCCGGGCGGCCCATGCACTATGCGGAAGCTGCCGACCCTGATCTGCTCGCCAAGATCATCGTTGACGAGATGTCCACCGAGCCGCGGTTCAACCCAGTCGAGACCGACGGAGCGCGGCGGGCAGCGGCCATGCTGGCCGAGTTGTTGTGACCAGGTCACTGCTGCACGATCAGTACAGCGCGTTGGCGAGGTTTCGCCGGCCCGCGATGACCGCCGGGTCGGCCGGGTCGAACAGGTCGAACAGCTCGATCAACCGCGTCCGCACCTTCGTGCGGTCGTCACCGGACGTGCGGCGGACCAAGTCGATCAGCCGGTTGAACGCCGCGTCAACCTGCTGGTTGAGGATCTCGACGTCAGCGGCCGTGAACGCCGCTTCGATGTCGTCAGGCGCGGCGTCGGCCGCCCGGGGGGCGTCCGGGCGCTGCTTGGTCGCGCGCGTCAGGAACGAGATCTGACGGACCGCGGCCTTCGCTTCAGGGTGCGTCGGGTCGTAGTCCAGAAGTGCTTTGTACGCCCCGAGCGCCGCGTCGAAATTGCCCTCTTCGAGCAGCTCGCGCGCCTTCGCCAACCCAGGATCGACCTGTTCGGGTTCCGAATCGGCTGCACCGCCGAGCTTTCCGGCAGTAGCCGACATCAGCGAGTCAACCCACCGGCGCAATTGTTCGGGCGGCTGGACGCCCTCGAAGCTGGAGATCGGCTGCCCGGCAGCCACCGCGACGACGGTCGGCACGGCTTGCACGCCGAAGATCTGAGCGACCCGCGGCGCGGTGTCGACGTTCACGGTCGCCAACGACCACTTGCCGGCATCGGTGTCCGCCAGACCCGCCAACGTTTCGGTGAGTTGGATGGACGCGTCGCTGCGCGGCGACCACAGCACCACCACCACCGGCACCTGGTTGGACCGGGCCAGCACCTCGGCTTCGAAGTTCGTCTCGGTGATCTCGACGCCGGCCGGCGCGCCGGCGGTGCGGGCTGTGTCGCTGCCCTGCGTGGCGCGCGGCGTGAGCGCGGAAAGGTCAACGGCGCCCGCCATGGCGGGCGCGACC
>DASWBF010000557.1:0-3277 GCA_036390735.1 Mycobacterium sp.
CTCCAGCGCCGCAGGATCCCTACCCATCCGCTGACCGGTCGCGAGCATGAATTCCCTTGCGAGTCTTGGCCGTAAGTGCCGATCCCAGTCGGCACGACTGGAGTCGGCCCAGCGGATCATCGACTCGGTGCGAGAGATCCAGCGCCGCATCGACTCGGCGGTACCGCCGGACACGGGCTCGGGCTGGTCCGTCGCCAGTGAGCGGGTCAGTAGCCGGCGGCCTTCCAGCAACACCAGTGCGGCCGCGACGCCCGAAAGCGCAAGCACGAAGCGGTGATTCACCATCACCAACGCCAGCACCTCCACCGCGATCACCAGGCTGAAGCCGAGGACGACGAACTTGTTCATGCCACGCTCTTCAGTTCCGCGAGGACCAGTTGGAGCGCGCGCACCGCGGTCTCGCGATGCCCTTCGTTCATGACGTGCGGGCTGAACCGGGCCTCGGCGAACAGCTCGACGAGGTCGGTGGCGGTGCCGGCATGGATGGCATGGTGTTCGACCGCGCGGGCCAGCACCTCCGTCGGGGTGTCCGACTCCTGCGGCACAGCGCCAGGCGCTGTGGCGAGCGCGTCCTCCATCGCGGCGTAACAGGCGATGATCGCCTCGCGCGGTTCGCGGCTCAAATCACCCATCTCGGCCAGGCCCCGTTCGGCCGCGACCGCGAGCGGCGGCGGCGCCGGCTCGTCATCGTCGGGCGCGGCAACATCCTCGCCGACCGGCTTCGGAGTGGGTGGCCGCCGGTGCCGTCGCACGTTGATCACCGTGGCCACGGCCAGGAATACCAGCATGAACACCGTCGTCGCGAACAGGTACCAGAACAGGGCGGGTTCGGTCTCCGGCGGCGCGGGCGGCGGAGGTGGCGGGGCCGGTGTCGGGGTGGCACCGGGTGTAGCGGTGCTTGGCGCCGTCGGTTGGAACTGTGCGTCGAGGCGCACGCTCAATCGCATCAGCAGCACGACGACCAGCAGCCACACCATGACCAAGCCGAGCCCGATCAGCACGATTCGCCACCTCAGATGCCAGCGCTCACCGCTGGGTCTTCTCGGCAGTGGCTGACCGGCCGGCGCAGGTGTCGGTGGTTGTCGCAGCGTTGCGACGATCGCGATCATGATGATGACGACCGCAGCACCGAGCAGCGTGACGGTGCCGATCATGGCTGCCGTGTTGTCGGTGGGCTGATCGCCTGCCTGGTCCTCGCCGGGCAGGTATCCGCGCAGCGCGATGCCGACGACCACCACCAGCGCGATCAGGGCGACCACCCGCCCTGTCGCCCGATCGGTAACAGGCATCATGATCCATCGTGGCACGTCGATGAGCGCTTGCGCGAAGAGCAACAGCATCTGCAGTCGCCTACGGTGGTGGGATGTTCCGCACGCGTGACGTCGACGCCTGCCCTGGCGCGCTGTCGCTGCATCGCGCGGCGGACGGGTCGCTGGCCCGGATCAGGCTGCCGGGCGGAGCGATCACCCCGGCGCAACTGCAGGCGCTGGCCCGAGCGGCGAAAGCGTTCGGCTCCCCCGACATCGAGCTCACCTCGCGCGGCAACATCCAGATCCGCGCCATCACCGACGAAGCGGCCGTCGCGCAGGCGGTGGCCGCGGCCGGTCTGCTGCCGTCGGCCACCCACGAGAAGGTGCGCAACATCGTCGCCTCTCCCCTGTCGGGGCGGGTGGGCGATCACCCTGATGTGCGCGCGTGGGTGGCCGAGCTCGACGCGGCGATTCAGGCGTCGCCGGTCTTGGCTTCGGTCGGCGGCCGGTTCTGGTTCGGCATCGACGACGGGCGCGGCGACGTGTCGGGGCTGGCCCCCGACGTCGGGGTGCATGTGCTCGGTGATTCTGTGGCGCTGCTGCTGGCCGGGCGCGACACCGGCGTCCGGCTGCCGTGCGCCGAGACGGTGACGACGTTGGTCGCGGTGGCCGCTAGGTTCACAGCGGTGCGCGGAAAGGCTTGGCGGGTAAGCGAATTGGACGGTGTCAGCCCGTTGCTCGACGCTCTGCCGGTGTCGGCCGAGCGAGGAGCGACCTGGCCGCCGGCGATGAGGCCGCCGGTCGGCTGGCTGGTGCAGAACGACGGCCGAGTGGCGTTGGGCGCGGCGGTTCCACTCGGCGTGCTGGCAGCCGGCACGGCTGAATCCCTAGCGGCGATCGAGGCGCCGATGGTGGTCACGCCGTGGCGCTCCGTGCTGGTGTGCGACCTCGACGAAGCAGTCGCGGACATGGCGCTTCGGGTGTTGGCGCCGACGGGCCTGGTGTTCGACGAGAACTCGCCGTGGCTTTCCGTCAGCGCGTGCACCGGTAGCCCCGGCTGCGAGCACTCCCGCGCCGACGTGCGCGCCGACGCTGCGAACGCTTTGGAGTTCGGCGGCGCGCATCGGCACTACGTGGGGTGCGAGCGGGCCTGCGGCAGCCGGCCCGGCGACGACGTGCTGGTGGCCACCGGTGACGGATACCGCCGCCTGCCTTCGTAGGGTGAGCGGCGTGCTCGACTACATCCGCGATCCGGCCGAGATATACCGGCAGTCGTTCGCGACGATTCGCGCCGAGGCCGACCTGTCGCGGTTTCCCGACGACGTCACGGATGTCGTGGTGCGGATGATCCACACCTGCGGGCAGGTCGATCTCGCCGAGCACATCGCGTTCACCGATGACGTCGTCGCCCGGGTTCGCGACGCGCTGGCCGCCGGTGCGCCGGTTCTTTGTGACTCGTCGATGGTGGCCGCCGGCGTCACGCAGCTCGGTGGCGGAAACGACGTGGTGTCGCTGGTCGCCGATCCACGCGCCGCAGACCTGGCCGCTCGCTTGGGCACCACCCGGTCGGCGGCGGCGGTCGAGCTGTGGGCGGACCGCATCGGCGGCGCGGTGATGGCGATCGGCAACGCCCCGACCGCGGTGTTTCGACTACTCGAACTGGTCGACGACGGGGTGGCCGCGCCAGCCGCCGTACTCGGCGGGCCGGTCGGGTTCGTCGGCTCGGCGCAGTGCAAAGAGGAGCTCGTCGCCCGCCCGCGCGGCATCGCGTATCTGCTGGTGACAGGACGGCGGGGCGGCAGTGCGATGGCTGCCGCCGCGGTGAACGCGATGGCCGGCGGCCCGGTGTGACGGGCACGCTGTGGGGCGTCGGGCTGGGGCCCGGCGATCCCGAGCTCGTCACCGTCAAGGCCGCCCGCGTCATCAGCGAGGCCGACGTGGTCGCGTATCACAGCGCGCGGCACGGCCGCAGCATCGCGCGCGGCATCGCCGAGCCGTACCTTCGGGCGGGCCAGATCGAGGAGCAC
>DASWBF010000558.1:0-7389 GCA_036390735.1 Mycobacterium sp.
ACGGTGAGGATCTGCCCGCGTTGGTGTCCCACCGACATCGCGGTGCCGTCGTCGTGCCGGGCGGCGGCCAGCACGGCCAGCCACGCCTCGATGTGGGTGCGCCGGTCCAGTACCGCCAGGTCGGTGACGGGCGGGTCCAGGCAGGCCAGGAAGCGACCGAAACCGGCGAGGTGGCTGGCGATCGCCTTGACCAGGTGAAACGACGAAACGAACCCAGAAACACTACGCACCACTCGATAGACTTAGGAATCGAGGTTAACAGCAATTGCAGGAATTGTTTCGGACGATTCAGTTTCAACTAGCCGCGTCGGCTCTATCCAACAGGCACGTTCTTTTCCATTTTTCAAAAAGTAACTCACCTTAATGAGGGGCCCAAGTGTTTCTACAACGGTGCCCTGTCTTTTGTATTTCTTCCAGTCGAAGAAAACAACATCAGAGGACTCCTCGATACGTTTGTAGTCACCCACCAACGGCTTTATCGCTTGAAGGCAGTAGTTCCTTTCCAGTAAATCATATTTGTCTTCCAGGAACCCGCAGTGCCGCACCGTGACGGTTTGCGTGTTTCTACCCACTACGACCCCCTGACGATGCGCTGAACAGCATAGAACGGGAGTTCCTGTATGCGGCTCGCCCTTGGCCAAAAGCGCGTGGTCAGCCTCTCTAAGGCGAATTAAATTCGCGTGGTCTATACCGTAGACATCTTTATAAAAACCGGCTGGCGCTATCAAGCTATGCAATTCACTTGCAGCTGTGCAGATGTGGTCGAAAATTTGGTCACAGAATGCGATGTTTTGCGGCCATGTCGCGGGATCGTCCACATCGATACCCACAAACGTTAGTAGGTTGCGATGCGCGATGTCGAGGGTGCGCTTATTATCGGCAATGTATGGCAGGTTTCTTATCAGATCGCCCAGTAAGTCCGTGGCGATCGAAGCCTCGAAAGCATCCAAATTATAATTTTCGGTAACGAGTTTTTCCTCTAGCCGCTTCGCAACATGATCCATGTTGTCAAGGATCGGATATGCGGTCCTGTCCCGCAATACGGGCCCACTGCCGCCAAGGCTCAGTGGGGATGGTGCACTACGTGCTCAATGACGCTAGAAACCCAGCAGGCGACCAAGACCGAATAGACCGCCAGGCCGTGATACAAGCTGCGTCACCGGTTGTACAGGTTGTGCAGACGGTGTTGGTGTGGGTGCTGCTTCGAGCATGCGCAGTGTCTGGGCTGGACTTGGATTGTCCGTTCACGTTCGGCGGCCTGGGCCTCGGCGACCTCGGCGCGGCGGCGCCACTCGGCAAGCTCAGCTTCGACCCGATTTCGTTCCGCGCGCAGTTGCGACGGTGGCGTCTCAATTGCGGTGTAAATGTGGCCTGATGTGAGTTCCGCTCCTTGGTGATGTTATGCGATGGCTGCCGAATCGGGTGGTGTGGTTGCGGTTTCGGTGTGGGATACCGAATCCGGTTGGCGGAGTTGGGTTGGTGGGTCGTGCAGGGCGCGGCGCAAGTCTTGTAGCAGGCGTTGTCCGGCGGGGGTGATGGCGAATCCACGCCAGCCGACTGAGGCGCGATCCAGCACGGCCCACACCAGCTTCAGGCAGCAGTGCTCGCCGGGCAGCCGACCGATCACCTTGACCCGACGGCGGGTCTCACCGAAGGTACGTTCGAAGTTCGAGTGCCGCACCCTGGTCCAGTGCTCACGCGGGAACCGCAGGTACACCGTCAGCGAGTCGCGGTCGGCGAGCAGACAGCGCACCGCTGCCGGATACGAGTCGCGCCAACGTTGGGCGAACGCGTCGATGCGCTGCTGAGCGATGGCCACCGCCTCGAGCCCGGGCGCGACACTCTCGGGCAGATCGAAGATGGCCCAGTAGTCGGCCTTCATGTCGGCGTGGGCGTTCTTGGGCACCTTGGCTAAGACGTTAATGCGGGCGCGGTGCATCAGACAGCGCTGGCGCAGCGCTGCGCCCATGGTGCGCTCGATGGCGCCCACAAGTCCGGCCGTGCCGTCGGAGATGACCAGCAGCGGGCAAGCCAGCCCGCGCTCACCCAGCCCGGTCAGGAACTCTTCCCACGCGTCGCCGACTCCGAGGCAGCTGCCTCCAGTCCGACGAACACCGGCTTGGACGGGTGGGTCGGCCCGAGCGGGGGGGATCGTGTCGAGGTCGCAGAACTCCGCCGGCTGCTCGCAGTAGGGGAAGCGGCAGGTCAGATTCCGCACCCGGACGAACTCCGCCAGCTTGGCCGACGGCAGATAGCCCGATTCCGGTGCGTCGCCAGGAGGGCGGACGTGGCTGATTGTGGCGCCGGCGCGGATCAGCTCGGCCAAAAGCGGTGTCGGCACGATGCCGCCGCGCAATAGCAGCCCGGCCGGCGGCCTGAGCTTGCCCTCGATCGGCGGATCGGGCGGGGGTGATTCCTCACCAGACATCTGCGGGTCGGGCTGGCCGTCGAGCGCGGCGGCGTCGGTGACCACGTGGATGACCACAGTGGCTGCCCGCCCGTCGGTGCCGCTGGCAGGGCAATGCGGGTTGGCGCAACCGCAGGCCAGCCGCTCGGCACCGGCGGCGAGCGCGCCCAGGGCATCGGCACGGCGTTGGGCGATGGTGCGCGGGTCGTCATCGCACACGCCGTGTGCCATATCCATCAGCCGGCGATGCAGTGCGGGGGCGTCGGTGGCATACAGCCGTCCCCACACCGCCGTGGTGTCGGATTCGTCGTTTTTATTGCCGACATAGAGGTCTCGGCTGCGCGCGCTGACCCGGGTGCGGCGCAGCGCATCGGGGTCGTGGCGGCGCACCCAGAAGTCGATGGCCTGCTCGAGCTTGTAATCAGACAGCTCACCCCAGGCCGCGGCCCGCTTGGCCAGCGCGGTGTCGATCTGCGCCAGCGGCTCGTCGTCGTCGACGAGGTGGGTGTGCCAGTTGATCGCCGAGATCACCCGGTAGCTGACCCTGCCGTCCAGATACAGCGCCGCGACCTGGCGCAGCTGGTGGCGCAGCGTCACGCCGAGCTGCATCTGACTGGAGGCCTTCTTCGGGCTGGTGCCGAGCGCGGCGGCGACTTCGCCGGCCGCCGAATCCCACCCGTCACAGGCCCACGACGCCCGCTCGCCCTCCCTATCGCAGCGCCGGCTGTCAGCTCCGCGATCGCATCCAACCGCCGGGCATTGGCCGCGGCCTCGATGCGATTCCACTCCTTGATGGCCGCCACCACCACCGCCTCGTCGTCGGCGCCACGCAGCGCCTCCGGCTCCGGCGGAACGATATCGAACACGTGTTCCAGTATGCCGCCGCCCCCTGACAAGTCCCCGCACTCATTCGCGGCTCCATCGGAGCTGAGCGGTCAGAAGTAAATGCGAGCTAGTCGGCCGCAGGCGGAAGCAAGGCGAAATAGCTCTCCTCTTCGACAGAGAAGTGCAAAGACAGCAGCGCGTGAAGCCCGTAGAGACAGGCCAGCAGGTCGTCAGTCTGGTCGTCGGTGATGCCACCGGCGGCGTCGGCGGCCTCCCTGTGGGCATGCAGCCTTCCTGAGAGGCGGTCAATCTCGCCGTGCATCCGGCTCATCGTCGCGGTGGCCTCGGCGCTGCCTAGCGGACGCGCGAGCGCCGGGTACAGCATGCGGTCCTCGGCATGCTCATGCGGAAGCAACGTGTCACGCAGGAAATCGTCGGCGCGGTCCAGCAGGGCCAGGGCCTGCGCACGCTGCCCACTTGTCAGCAGGTGCCCGATGTCGCGCAGCACCGACAGATCCCGTCGCATCGCGTCGTGCTCGGCCGAAAAACGTTGGATCAGACCTTTGGTTGAAACGTCGATGGCGGGCGCCGTCGGGTCGCGGCCACCCAGTGCGCGCAACGCGTTGAGGATCACTGCAACGTCGATCCCTTCTTGCAGTAACGCACCGACCGCCGGCGGCAGGAACCCGAACGCCGCGAATCCCATCGCGACCAGGGACAGGGCCATGCCAATCACCGCGCTCTGCACGGCGATCCGTCGCGAGCGACGCGCGATCACCATCGCGTCGGCGAGCCGGTCGAGCCGGTCGGTGGTGAGGACGATGTCCGCGGCCTCGGAACTGGCGGTGGAGCCGTGAACGCCGATCGCGATGCCGACGTGTGCGGCCGCCAGCGCCGGGGCGTCGTTGACACCGTCGCCGACCATTGCGGTCACCGCCTTCTCCCGCTCGGCGCGCACGCCGGCGACCTTGTCGGCTGGAGTCTGCTGGGCGCGGACCTCGTCGAGGCCGAGCACGGCGCCGATCTGTTGCGCGGGCGCCGGACGATCACCGGTCAACATCACCAGACGCGTAATGCCCGCTGCTCGCAGTCGGCGCATCGTACGGGGCGCGTCCTGCCGCAGCGGATCGTTGAAAACTATTGCACCAGCAAGGCGTTCGTCGACACTCACCCACGCGATCACGGCACCGTCGAACGCGGCGCGCTTTTCGGCCGCCATAGCCCACTGCGGTGAATCCGCCGGAAGCTCGCGGGTGCCCACCGCGATGCGTCGACCGCCGACCGTCGCGATTACTCCCCTGCCCGCCTCCTCCACGACGTCGGAGGGCATGCTCAGCGTAAGCCGTTGAGTGGCGGCTTCTTCCACGATGGCTCTGGCCATCACATGCGGCGAGACTTGGTCTGCCGACGCCGCAAGCCGCAGCAACTCTGTCGACGTCCATTCCGGAGCGACCAGCACGTCGGTGCCACGAGGACGGCCGGTGGTCACCGTGCCCGTCTTGTCCAGCACCAGAGTGGTTGCCCGGCCGAGGTTTTCGAGGGCGCCGCCATCCCTGACGACGACGCCGATCCGGGACGCTCGCGACAGTCCCGAAACGATCGCCACCGGCGCAGCCAGTAGCAGCGGGCATGGTGTCGCGACCACGAGGACAGCGACGGCACGCTCGGCCGATTCGCTGATCAGCCAGGCGAATCCGGCAACCGCCAGCGCCAGCGGCAGAAACCACGCGGCGACGCGGTCGGCGAGCCGCACCACGGGCGCGCTCTCGGCTGCGGCCTGCTGCGCCAGCCGCACGATGCCCGCGTACGTGCTCTCGGCCGCCGGTGCCATCGTGTCGATTTCCACAGCTGCACCGGCGTTGACGGCGCCGCTGCGCACCGCCTCCCCGCTTCGGTACTCGATGTGGACGGATTCGCCCGTGAGCACCGACTCGTCCAGAACAGCCCACTCCGAGGCGATCCTGGCGTCGACCGGAAGCATTTCGCCGGGGCCGACCACCAACACGTCGCCCACCACCACCTCGTCGACTGGCACGGTCTCCAGATCGTCCCCGGTTCGTCGACGTGCAACACGGGGGGCACGCTCGAGCAGCGACCGCAGATCCTTGGCGGCCCGCCGCTCGGCGGCGGACTCCAGCGCCTGGCCGGTGGCCAGCATGACGCCGATCAGCGCACCTGCCAGGTATTCGTGCACGGCGAGCGTGCCGACCAACGACAGCACCGCGATGATGTCGGCACCCAAGTGGCCACGCCGAAGCGCCGCGACCACCCACCACACCGCGGGCACGATGGCCACCAATGTGCCAGCGGCCCATAGGATGTCCGCGATGTCACGGGCTCCCGCGAGCCATGCGACGCCGCCGGCAACGAGCGCCGCGATCGTGGTGACCAGCAGGACGCGGATAACGGTCCGGCGCACCATCACGCACCTACCCCTGCGGTGCCGGGGACTGGATGCGACCGGCGTGGCTGAACCGCGCGGCCCGGCGGTGGATCCGATGCCGGTCGCCGCGGGTGCGATGAGGTTGCCCGGCCAACCGCATCGGTTCGACGTAGAACAGCGTCTTGGTGATCTCGACCAACACCAGATAGGCGATGGTCATCCCGGCGAGCGCGGCGAAGAATTGCCATGGCAGCGGCGTGAACCCGAGATTGTGTGCCCACGGCGACACGGTCAGGAGCACCCCGACCGCGATGACCGTCAACGTGCTGATCGTCAACAGCAGCCCAGGCCTGCTTTTCAGGAACGGCACTCTGCGGGTGCGGATCGCGAAGATGATCAGCGTCTGCGTGGCCAGCGACTCCAAGAACCACCCGGTGCGGAACTCGACGGCGCCCGCGTGCAACACGCCCAACAGCAAGCCGAACGTCATGAAGTCGAACAGCGAGCTGATGGGACCGAAAGTCAACATGAACCGCCGGATGAACGCGATGTTCCAGTGCGACGGGGCGTGCAGCTGCTCCTCGTCGACATGGTCGCTGGGAATGGCCAATTGCGAAGTGTCGTAAAGCAAATTGTTCAGCAGGATCTGGCTGGGCAGCATCGGCAGAAACGGCAGCACCGCCGACGCCGCTGCCGGACTGAACATGTTGCCGAAGTTGCTCGACGTGCCCATCAGCACGTACTTGATCGTGTTGGCGAAGATGCGCCGGCCTTCGGCGATGCCCGTCGCCAGCACACCGAGGTCCTTTTCCAGCAGCACCACGTCAGCCGCGTCCTTGGCGACGTCCGTGGCAGTGTCCACCGAGATGCCGACATCGGCGGAATGCAGCGCCAACGCATCGTTGACTCCGTCGCCCAGGAATCCGACCGACCGGCCGCTGCGCCGCGCCGCCGACACCAGGCGCCCCTTCTGCTCGGGGGTGATCCGTGCGAATATCGTGTTCTGGCGTGCCGCCCGGACAAAACCGTCGTCGTCGAATCCTTCCATCTCCACACTGGTGATGGTGCCCTTGGACGCCAAACCGATTTCAGCACAGACCTTTTCGGCGACCTGAGGGTTGTCGCCGGTGGCGATCTTCACCTCGACGCCCAGGCCGGCGAGCTGTGTCAGGGAGTCCCGCGCCGTCGCCTTCGGCTCGTCCGCGAAGACCAGGAAGCCGCGAAGCGCCAGTCCGCACTCGTCCTCGGATGTGATTTCCGTCAGCTCCGACGCAGTCTTGCCGGCGACGGCGACCACCCGTCTGCCGTCGGCGAACAGCGCGGCCAGCGTGTTCTGTGACCCGGCAGGCACGTCGACGCACTGAGCCAGCACCTGCTCGCGGGCGCCCTTGACGATCAGCAACCGACGGTCACCGTCATCGACGAGGGCGGACATGGATCGCCGGATGTGGTCGAACGGCCGGACCGCCAGTCGGCGCGTCGTGCCGGCGGCAGCGCGTTGTGATGCCGGCGATTCCCACAGCGCCGCGTCGAGCGGGTCGGCGCTGGCGCCGCCGCTCTCGCGATCCACGTCAGTGGCGAGCAGCCCGATGCGCCGCACCGAGTCGTCGTGGGCCCCGTCGGCGTCGACCGCATCGATCAACGTGATGCGGCCCTCTGTCAGCGTTCCGGTCTTGTCGGTCATCAGCACGTCGACGTCGCCGAGGTCTTTCGATGCAGACCAGACCAGCCGCTTCACCAGCACCTTGTATCGGGCGAGCCGCCGCGACCCGGT
>DASWBF010000559.1:0-14925 GCA_036390735.1 Mycobacterium sp.
TCCGCCGACAAGTGGCTACTCCAGTACTGGCCCAGCACCGGCCGCGCGCTGGAATACCTGCGCGTCACATGGGGCTGGTCGCTCATGCTGGTGGTGATCTTCGCGGTGCTCTACTTCCGCTACCTCGACGCCAAGGCCGAGAACCGGCTGCAGTTCGGCATCGACCCGCCCTGGATGACGCCCAAGGATGAGCGCGCTAGCGTGAACGCATGATGCGCCCGAAACTCGAACTGTCCGACGCACAATGGCGTGAGCGGCTCACACTGGAGGAGTTCGACGTGCTGCGGTGCGCCGGCACCGAGCAACCGTTCACCGGCGAGTACACCGACACTACCGCCGAGGGCGTCTACGAATGCCGGGCGTGCGGGGCGGAGCTGTTCCGCAGCACCGAGAAGTTCGAATCCCATTGCGGCTGGCCGTCTTTCTTCGACCCGACCCGCTCGGACGCGGTGATCCTGCGGCCCGATGACTCGCTCGGAACCAGCCGCACAGAGGTGCTGTGCGCGCACTGCCACAGCCACCTGGGTCATGTGTTCGTCGGCGAGGGCTACCCCACCCCGACCGATCAGCGCTACTGCATCAATTCCATTGCGCTGCGGCTAGTTCCGAGCTAGGGCAGCTTGTCGACGAGCTGCTCCACCGACACCCGCGGCCCGGTGAAGAACGGCGTCTCGACGCGCACGTGCCGGCGCGCGTCGGTGGCGCGCAAGTCGCGCATCAAGTCGACGATGCGGTGCAACTCCGGCGCCTCGAACGCCAGAATCCACTCGTAGTCCCCCAGCGCGAACGCCGGAACGGTATTGGCTCGCACGTCCTTGTAGCCGCGGGCGGCCATGCCGTGCTCGGCAAGCATCTGACGACGCTCCTCGTCGGGCAGCAGATACCACTCGAGCGAGCGCACGAACGGGTACACGCATACGTATGCGCCGGGCTCCTCACCGGCCAAGAACGCCGGGATGTGGCTCTTGTTGAACTCCGCGGGCCGGTGCAACGCGACGCTGCTCCACACCGGGGTGCTGGCCCTGCCCAGTGAGGTCGCGCGCCGGAAGTCGGAGTACGTCGCCTGCAGCGCCTCGACATTGTCGGCGTGCGTCCAGAACATGAAGTCCGCGTCGGCGCGCATGCCGGCGACGTCATACACCCCGCGCACCACGACGCCGTTGTCTTCCTGCTGCTTCAGAAACGTGGCGGTCTCGTCGACGACGGCCGCGCGGTCGTCACCGAGAACGCCGGGGCGCACCGCGAACGTCGAAAACATCAGGTAGCGGATCGTCGCGTTGAGTTCGTCGTGGTCCAGCCGAGCCATGCCCCTATCGTGCCACGGAGGCCGAGATGAGCCGCTGGGCCGCCGCGGCGCCGGACGCGATGCACGCGGGCACCCCGATGCCGTCGAGGTAGTTGCCTGCCAGCGCCAGCGTGTCCGGTAGCGCCTCACGGAGCCGCGCGACCAGCGCGCCGTGGCCGGGTCCGTACTGGGGCATCGCGTCGATCCACCGCGCCACGTGCGCCTCGACGGGCTCGACCGTGACACCGAACACCATCGACAGGTCGTCGATCGCCCACGACACCAGCTCGTCGTCGGTTGCCGTGCGAGCGATGTCGTCACCGAACCGGCCGAAGCTCAGCCGCAGCAGCTCCACGTCGTCGGGGCGCCCCCACTTACGGCTTGACAGCGTAATTGCCTTGGCGCGCAACGGTTCTCCGCTGGCCACCAACACACCGGACCTCTGCGGCAGCGCGGTGTCGGTGGGCACGGCCAGAGCGAGCACCACTGACGACGCGACGGGAATGCCGTGTGCGGCGGCCGCGGCCTCCGGGGCGACGGCACCGACGAGCAAGGCGAGCTGTGGCACGGGCACGGCGAGCACCACGGCGTCGGCGCACCTGTCGTCGGCGAGCTGCCAGCCGTCGCCGTCGGGGTCCAACCGGGTCACCGCGGTCTGCACAACCTCCGCGCGGCTCTGGCGCAGCAACTCGTCGACGAGCCGCTGATACCCCCCGCCGACAGCCCGGAAGACGGGCCCACTGGAGGCAGGTGGCAGCGCCGCGCGCACTGCCTCCGTCAGGCTCACCGCGCCGTTGTCCAGCGCCGACGCCACGCCCGGTGCGGCCGAGCGCAGGCCGATGGTGGCCGCCGAACCGGCGTACACGCCTGCGAGCAGCGGGTCGACCGACCGTGCCACCACCTGCGCGCCGAACCGGTCGGCCACCAGATCGGCGACCGCGGGATCCGTGCCGCGCGCCCAGCGCAACGGCTGCGACGGCTCGGCGGCGACGCGGGCCACGGTGGCGTCGTCGACGAGGCCGGCCAGCGACTGCGCCGACGTGGGGATGCCGTTCACCGTGCCTTCCGGCAGCGGGTGCAGGCCGGCGCCGGCGTAGATCAGCGGACGCACCCCGGTGGTGTCGATCTGCAGGTCGGCCATTCCCAGTTCGGCGAGCAGCGCAGGCACCTCCGGGCGGCGCGCCACGAACGCCTCGGCGCCGACGTCCACCGGGTGGCCCGCGACTCGCACCGTGCGCAGCGTCCCGCCCAGCGTGTCGGCAGGATCGAACACGGTGATCAGCGCGTCGTCACCGACGAGGCGACGCAACTTGTAGGCTGCGGTCAGACCCGAAATACCGCCGCCCACAACGGAATAGGAACGCGTCACAGGGAATGCACCAGCGCCACCAGGTCCGTGATGATGCCCGGGTCGGTGTCGGGCAGCACGCCGTGACCGAGGTTGAACACATGCCCCGCCGCGCCTACGTCCACCGCCCGGCGCCCGTCGTCGACCACCCTGCGCGCTTGAGGCTCCACCACCGCCCAGCCGGCCAACAGCACCACGGGATCGAGGTTGCCCTGCAACGCGATGCCGGGTTGCACGCGGGCCGCGGCGTCGGCAAGCGATGTGCGCCAGTCGACGCCCACCACCGTCGCGCCCGCCGCGGACATCGCGCCGAGCAGCTCGGCGGTGCCGACCCCGAAATGCGTCATCGGAATGGCTGCCGATGCGAGAGCCCCGAAAACCCTTGCGCTATGTGGGAATACGTACTCGGTGTAATCGGCCAGTGACAGCGCACCGGCCCACGAGTCGAACACCTGGATCGCGTCGACGCCGGCGTCGATCTGCACCTGCAGGAACGCTATCGTCAGGTCTGTCAGCGCTGACATCAGCGCATGCCAGGTCTGTGGTTCTCCGAGCATCATCGCCTTGGTGCGTTCGTGGTGGCGGCTCGGCCCGCCTTCGACCAGGTAGGACGCCAGCGTGAACGGCGCACCGGCGAAGCCGATCAGCGGAACCTCGCCCAGCGCGTCGACCAGCAGGCCGACAGCGGCGGCGACCGGCGAAACCTGTTTGGATTCAAGCGGTTTCAGCGCAGCGACGTCGTCAGAGGTGCGGATCGGGTGCTCGATGACCGGGCCGACGTCGGGCACGATGTCCAACCCGATCCCGGCTGCGCGCAGCGGCACCACGATGTCGGAGAACAGAATCGCGGCGTCCACACCGTGGCGGCGCACCGGCTGCAACGTGATCTCGCAGACCAACTCGGTGTCGAAGCAGGCCGCCAGCATGCTGTGCTGCGTCCGCAGCGCCCGGTACTCGGGCAACGAGCGACCCGCCTGGCGCATGAACCACACCGGGATGCGGCTCGGCTTGCGGCCGGTCGCCGCGGCCAGGTAGGGGGCATTGGGCAGGTCACGGCGGGTAATCATCAGCTTCCATGCTGCCATGGCCAATCCGGCGCGCCTGCCGCCACGCGGCCGTCGATGGACTAGCGTCGAGGGTCATGAGCTCCGCCGAACCGGCTCAGTTCCAGGCGGCCGTCGCGGCGATGAACGCCGTCGAGGTGCGTCCGGAGATCGAGCTCGGCCCCATTCGGCCGCCGCAGCGGCTGGCGCCGTTCAGCTACGCGCTGGGTGCCGAGGTCAGACATCCGGAGACCGCGATCGTGCCGGAACGGTCCGAGGGCGACGCGTTCGGGCGGCTGATCCTGCTCTACGACCCCGAAGGCGCGGAGGCCTGGGACGGCACCATGCGGCTGGTGGCCTACATCCAGGCCGACCTGGATTCCGCCGAGGCCGTCGACCCACTGCTGCCCGAAGTCGCGTGGAGCTGGCTGGTGGACGCGCTGGAGGCGCGGGCCGGACAGGCCACCGCGCTGGGCGGCACCGTCACCGCCACGACGTCGGTGCGCTACGGAGACATCGCGGGGCCGCCGCGGGCACATCAACTCGAGCTGCGGGCATCGTGGACCGCGACGACCCCCGAGCTCGGAATCCATGTGCAGGCGTTCTGCGAGGTGCTCGAACATGCAGCGGGCCTGCCGCCGACCGGAGTGACCGATCTGGGGTCACGTTCGCGGGCGTGAGTGTGGCAGCAGACGACTCGGAGGCGGCCGAGCCTGAACCGACGCCTCTGCTGCAGCCGACGGACGGAGTACCGGGCCTGACCGTCACCGATGACGAAATCGCCTCTGCCGCTGAGCTTCTCGCGTCCGGTCATGGACCGTTCGCGGTCGACGCGGAACGCGCGTCGGGTTTCCGGTACAGCAACCGGGCCTACTTGATCCAAGTGCGCCGGGCCGGAGCCGGGACGGTGCTGCTCGACCCGGTCAGCGGAAACGGCGACCCTGTGCACGCACTGCGGCCGATCGCCGAGGTCCTCACCACCGACGTGTGGATCTTGCACGCCGCCGACCAGGATCTGCCGTGCCTGGCCGACATCGGGATGCACCCGCCCGCGCTGTACGACACCGAACTGGCCGGCCGGCTGGCCGGGTTCGACCGGGTGAACCTCGCTGCGATGGTGCGCCGGATGCTCGGGCTCGGCCTTGCGAAGGGTCACGGCGCCGCGGACTGGTCCAAGCGGCCGCTGCCGCCAGCCTGGCTGAATTACGCGGCGCTGGACGTCGAGGTGCTGCTGGACCTCAAAGACGCCGTCGAACGGGTGCTGTCCGAGCAAGGCAAGACGGGCTGGGCCGAGCAGGAGTTCGAGTACCTGCGCCACGTCGAGCCGGCGCCGCAGCGGCGGGACCGGTGGCGGCGCACGTCGGGCATTCACAAGGTGCGCGACCCGCGGGCGCTGGCCGCGGTCCGGGAGATGTGGACGGTGCGCGACGAGATCGCCCGTCGCCGCGACATCGCTCCCGGCCGGATCCTGCCGGACTCGTCGCTCGTGGAGGCCGCACTGGCCGACCCCAAGACAGTCGCGGACCTGAGGGCTTTGCCCGTGTTCGGCGGTCCGCGGCAGCGGCGCAACGCCGAAACCTGGCTCGCGGCGCTGGCCCAGGCGCGGGAGAACCCGGAGCCGCCGTCGCCGCCCGACCCGCCGAACGGGCCTCCGCCGGTGTCGCGCTGGCATCGCCGCAAGCCCGAGGCCGCGGCGCGGCTGCAGGCGGTACGTGACGGCCTCGCGACGTTGTCGGAGGAGGTAGGCGTGCCGACGGAGAACCTGGTTACGCCGGATCTCGTGCGGCGGCTGTGCTGGGACTGGGCCGGGGGCGATGCCGAAGACATCGACGCGTTTCTGCGCGACGGCGGCGCGCGGCCGTGGCAGCGCGAGCTCGTCGTCCCGGTGCTGGCGGCGGCGCTCAGCTGACTGCCGAACGTGAAGCCATGGTCGTGATGCGCCGATGAAGCACAGCCCTGGCTTCAGTCTCGGCGTGAACAGACTAGGCCGCGACGCTTTCCACGGTGCGCTGCAGGAACGCCACCTGGTCGGCCTTGACCTGCGGGTCGTGAAAGATGTCGAAATGGCCGTACGGGTGATGACGGACTTCGGCCCGAGACGCGCGTTCGGCGGCCTTCACAGCGGGCGGCATCGGAGTCGTCGCATCCTGATCGCACACGCACATCGGCAGCGGCATGGCCAGCCGCGACGCCTTGCGGCCAGGCCGGTAGAAACCCAGCTTCAGCATAAGCCGGGCCGCAAACTCGTTGCGCCACAGGGAGTTCGGCCCGACAAGGGCCACAACACGACGCGCGGGGTCGACGCCGTCGAGCCGGCCACCTGATCACCGAAACAGAAGCCATGGTCGTGATACACCGCGAAACCACAGCCCTGAGTTCAGTTTCGGCGCGACTAGCTACTCGAACTTTCGCGCGCTGCTTTCAGTCTCGGCGCGCTCGGACTCGGCCGACCCCAACGCGGCCACCCAGCCGGTAATCTGGCGGGCCACATTCTGGTCGGTGAGCCCGACGTCGGCGAGCACCTCTTTGCGCGACGCGTGCGCCAGGAACTGCTGCGGCACCCCGACGTCGCGGCACGGCACGTCGATCTCCGCGCGCCGCAGCGCCGCCGATACCGCCGAGCCGATGCCGCCGGCGACGCCGTGGTCCTCCATCGTGACGACAAGCTTGTGGTGGGCCGCCAACTCGAACACTGCGTCCGGCACCGGCAGCACCCACCGCGGATCGACAACCGTCACGCCGATGCCCTGGTTGCGCAGCCGTTCCGCGACGGCCAACGCCATCGCTCCCAACGCACCGACCGACACCAGCAGCACATCCGAGGACAGCCCTGCGGCGGGCTCCGCCAAAACGTCAACGACACCGATCCGTCGCAGCGCCGAAATGTCTTCGCCCACATCGCCTTTCGGAAAGCGAAGTGCGGTCGGCCCGTCGTTGACATCCAACGCCTCGCCGAGCTCCTCGCGCAGCCGGGCCGCGTCGCGCGGCGCGGCGACCCGGATCCCGGGCACGATGCCCAGCATCGACATGTCCCAGGTGCCGTTGTGGCTGGCGCCGTCGTTGCCGGTGATGCCGGCGCGGTCGAGCACCATCGTCACCGGCAGCTTGTGCAGCGCGACGTCCATCATGATCTGGTCGAAGGCCCGGTTCAGGAAGGTCGAGTAGATTGCCACCACCGGGTGCAGACCACCCATCGCCAAACCCGCCGCGGACGTCAACGCGTGCTGCTCGGCGATGCCGACGTCGAACAGCCGGTCGGGGAACCGCTCGCCGAACTTCGACAGCCCAGTGGGACCGGGCATCGCGGCGGTGATCGCGACGATGTCGCGCCGCTTAGCCGCGTGCGCCACCAGCGTGTCGGCGAACGCCGACGTCCAGCTTGGCGCGGCCACTTTCGTCGCCATGCCGGTCAACGGGTCGATGACGCCGGTCGAGTGCATCTGCTCGGCCTCGTCGTTCTCGGCGGGCGGATAGCCCATGCCCTTACGGGTGACGACGTGCACGATCACCGGGCCGCCGTAGCCGCGAGCGCTGCGCAGCGCGCTTTCCACCGCATGCTCGTCGTGGCCGTCGACCGGACCGACGTATTTCAGCCCCAGGTCCGTGAACATCACCTGAGGCGCCAGCGCATCCTTGATGCCCACCTTGATGCTGTGCATCGCCTGGAAGCACAGCTCGCCGATCACGGGCATGCCGCGGATGGCGCGCCGGCCGCTCTCGAGCATTCGCTCATACCCCGGCCGCAGCCGTAGCGTGGCCAGGTGCTCGGCGAACCCGCCGATGGTCGGCGCGTAGCTGCGGCCGTTGTCGTTGACGACGATCACGATCGGGCGTCCGCCGGCGGCGATGTTGTTCAGCGCCTCCCAGCACATGCCGCCGGTCAACGCGCCGTCCCCGACGACGGCGACGACGTGGCGGTTGGGCTGGCCGGTCAGTTCGAAGGCCTTCGCGAGGCCGTCGGCGTAGGACAGTGCCGACGACGCATGACTGGACTCGACCCAGTCGTGCCCGCTTTCGGCGCGGCTCGGGTAGCCCGACAGGCCGTCCTTCTTGCGCAACGTGTCGAAGTCGTGGCAGCGCCCGGTCAGCATCTTGTGCACGTACGACTGATGACCGGTGTCGAAGACGATCGGGTCGTGCGGCGAGTCGAACACGCGATGCAGAGCCAGCGTGAGTTCGACCACACCGAGATTCGGCCCCAAATGCCCGCCGGTGGCAGCCACTTTGTGGATCAGGAACTGCCGGATTTCGGCGGCCAGGTCGGTGAGCTGCTGCTGCGATAGTCGTTGCAGATCTGCGGGACCGCGGATCTGTTCCAGCATCCAGTCAGTGTACGCAGGGAGGCTGCCTTCAGTCCCGCTGCGACGCCCCCGCGGTAAGGATTGCGACACATTCCACATGGTGGGTGAGCGGGAACGCGTCGAACACCCGCAGTTCTTCCACAGCAAACCCGTGCTCGCGGTATAGGCCCACGTCGCGGGCGAAGGAGGCAACCTCGCACCCGAAGTGGATCACGCGCGGCGCGCCGGCGTCGGCACGCAGTTTGACCACCTCTTTGCCGACGCCGGCGCGCGGCGGGTCGAGCACCGCGACGTCGGGTCGCTCCCGCAACCCGGCGAGCACCCTGCGAACCGATCCGTTGACCACCCGAACCTGCGACAAGTCGGACAGCGCCCCTTGTGCCGCCCGAGACGCCGAGCGCGACATGTCGACGCTCAGCACCTGGCCGATCTCGCCGACGCCGTCGGCCAGCACGGCCGCGAACAGGCCGGAGCCGCCGTACAGGTCCCACGCCGTCATACCCGGCGCCAGGTCCGCCCACGAGGTCACCAGGTCGCTGTAGACGCGCGCCGCGTCCCGATGCGACTGCCAGAAGCCGGTCACCGGGACATGCCAGACCCGGTCGCCGACCCGCTGCACCGATTCGCGACTGCCCTCCACCACCCGAAAGTTCGGACGTGGGAAGCCCCGGCCCCGCGGACCCCGCCCCTCCCACGGCCCCACGCTGACCACGTGGCGCGTCCCGTCGTCGTCGACCACCACGTGCACCTCGGCGCGCGGCGGAAACCTCTGGTCGGTGACCCCGTCGAGCATTCCCGGCGGCAGCTGACCGCAGTTCGGCGCGGCCACCAGCTCGTTGCTGTGATAGCGGTGATAGCCCACACGGCCGTCGAAGCCGACCGTCATCCGCACCCGCGTCCGCCAGCCCGTCGCCTCTCCGATGCCGACCCGCTCGGCGCGCAGCTCACTCGCCGGGGTGTAGCCCGCGATGCGCTCCAGCTGGTTGAGCACCACCTGGCCCTTGAGCGCCCGGGCGGCGGCCGGGTCGACGAACGCGAGGTCGCAACACCCCGCGCCCTGTGGGCCGGCGACCGGGCACAGCGACTCGATGCGGTCCGGCGACGGCTCGAGGATCTCGACGGCCACCGCGTGCCAGTACGCGTCCTTGTCCGCGGTGACCCGCGCGCGCACCGTCTCCCCCGGCAACGCGTACCGGACGAACACCACCCGGCCGTCGTGGCGCGCCACGCAGCTGCCACCGTTGGCGGGCGGCCCGACGGTCAGTTCGAGTTCGGTCAATCCAGGAACCCGCGGCGGGCGTCACCGGGCGCGTGGTGTGGCTGCAACGTCTTCACGCGTTCCGACGAACTCAGTTGCCACGGAACAGAAGTCACCATCACCCCCGGTTCGAACAGCAGCCGCCCCTTCAGGCGCAGCGCACTCTGGTTGTGCAGCACATGCTCCCACCAGTGTCCGACAACGTATTCCGGGATGAACACCGTCACGACGGTTCGCGGCGACTCGCGGCTGACCCGCTTGACGTAGTCGATCACCGGACGGGTGATCTCGCGGTACGGCGATGCGATCACCTTCAGCGGCACCGTGACGTCGCTTTCCTCCCACTTGTGCACCAGCTCACGGGTTTCGGCGTCGTCGACGTTCACCGTGATCGCCTCGAGCGAGTCGGGCCGGGTGGCTCGCGCGTAGGCCAGCGCCCGCAACGTCGGCAGGTGCAGATTGGACACCAGCACCACCGCGTGGTTGCGGCTGGGCAGCACGACCTCGCCTTGCTCCGCCTCTAGTTCGGCCAGCTCGCGCGTGACGGAGTCGTAGTGCCGCCGAATCATTTTCATCAGCACGAACAGCGCCGACATCGCCAGGATCGCAATCCACGCGCCGGCCATGAACTTCGTGAGTACGACGATTACAAGCACTGTGCCGGTGCAGATGAACCCGATCGTGTTGATCACCCGGGAGCGCTGCATGTGCCGCCGCACCGCGCCGTCCTCTTCGGTGCGCAGCAGCCACGTCCAGTGCCGCACCATGCCGATCTGGCTCAACGTGAACGACACGAACACGCCGACGATGTACAGCTGGATGAGCGCGGTCACCTCGGCGTGGAACGCGACGACGAACGCGATCGCCGCCAACGCGAGGAACAAGATCCCGTTGGAGAACGCGAGCCGGTCACCACGGGTGTGCAACTGGCGCGGCAGATAGCGGTCCTGCGCGAGAATCGAACCCAGCACCGGGAATCCGTTGAACGCCGTGTTGGCGGCCAGCACCAGGATCAGCGCGGTGACGCCGGCAATCAGAAACAGTCCCACCGGAAAGCCGCGGAACACCGACTCGGCGAGCTGCACGATCAGCGTCTTCTGGTGGTAGTCGGCCGGCGCGCCGATCAGCTGTTCGTGCGGTCGCTCGGCGACCTTTGCGCCGGTGGCCTTCGCCAGCATGATGATTCCCATGAACAAGCTCACGGCGATCAGCCCCAGCATCAACAGCGTCGTCGCGGCGTTGCGGGACTTGGGCTTCCGGAATGCCGGCACCCCGTTGCTGATCGCTTCGACGCCGGTCAATGCCGCACAGCCGGACGAGAACGCGCGCGCGACAAGGAAAACCAGCGCAACACCCATGATGTCGCCGTGCTCAGAGTGCAGCTCGAATCCGGCAGATTCCGCACGCAACGGCGTTCCGAGGACGTACAACTGGAAGAAGCCCCAGGCCAGCATCAGGTACATGCCGATCATGAACGCGTACGTCGGAATAGCGAATGCCGTGCCCGACTCCCGGATCCCGCGAAGATTCGCCGACGCCAACAGCAGAATCGCCACGACCGCGAACACAGTCTTGTGCTGCGCGACGAACGGCAGCGTTGAGCCGATGTTGGACATCGCCGACGCCATCGACACTGCGACAGTCAGCACATAATCCACCAGCAGCGCACTGGCGACGATCAGGCCGGCGGTCTTCCCCAGGTTGGTGGTCACCACCTCGTAGTCGCCGCCGCCGGACGGGTAGGCGTGCACATTCTGGCGGTAGCTCGCGATCACGACAAGCATGACCGCGGCCACCGCCAATCCGATCCACGGGGCCATCGAGTACGCGGTGAGGCCGGCCACCGACAGCACCAGGAAGATTTCCTCCGGCGCGTAGGCCACCGACGACAACGCGTCGGATGCGAACACCGGCAGGGCGATCCGCTTGGACAGCAGGGTGTGCGCCAGCTTGTCGCTGCGGAACGGCTGTCCCAGAAAGATTCGCCGGGCGGCGGTCGAGAGCTTGGACACGAGGACCAACCCTATTCGCACTAGGGACCTGGATGTAGCGTTGTGCCCACAGTTTTCCCGTGCTCTCCCGCGGTGCCCCAACCGCCGAAAGGACCGAAGTTGCGCGTCGTGGTGATGGGATGCGGACGCGTCGGCGCATCTCTGGCCGACGCGCTGGCGCGGATTGGCCACGACGTGGCCATCATCGACCGCGACGGCACCGCGTTCAACCGGTTGTCCCCGGAGTTCACCGGTGAACGGGTGCTCGGTATGGGTTTCGACCGCGACGTGCTGCTGCGGGCCGGGATCGAAGAGGCCGGCGCGTTCGCGGCGGTGTCCTCCGGGGACAATTCGAACATTATCTCGGCGCGAGTGGCGCGCGAGACGTTCGGTGTGCAGCGCGTGGTGGCGCGCATCTACGATGCCGGACGGGCGAAGGTGTATGAGCGGCTGGGCATCCCCACCGTGGCGACCGTGCCTTGGACCACCGATCGCCTGCTCAACGTGTTGACCCGCGAGACGGAAACCACGAAGTGGCGCGACCCGTCCGGCAACGTCGGTGTCGCCGAGGTCGTCTTGCGCGAGGACTGGGTGGGCCACCGGGTCACCGATCTGGAAGCTGCGACCTCGGCACGAGTGGCGTTCATGATCCGGTTCGGCGGCGGTCTGCTGCCCGAGCCGAAGACCGTGATCCAAGCCGGCGACCAGGTGTACATCGCCGCCATTGCGGGCCGCATCGCCGAGGCGATGGCGATTGCCGCGCTGCCGCCCAGTGAGGATCTAGGCCCGTGAAAGTCGCAATCGCCGGAGCCGGCGCTGTCGGACGCTCGATCGCACGAGAGCTGATCGAGAACGACCACGAGATCATGCTCCTGGAGCGTAATCCCGAGCACATCGACGTTGACGCGATCCCCGCCGCACGCTGGCATCTCGGCGACGCCTGCGAGCTGTCACTGCTCGAGTCGGTGCATCTGGAGGAGTACGACGTCGTCGTCGCGGCCACCGGCGACGACAAGGCGAACGTCGTGGTGAGCCTGCTCGCGAAGACCGAGTTCGCGGTGCCGCGCGTGGTGGCCCGGGTCAACGACCCGCGCAACGAGTGGCTATTCGACGACGCGTGGGGCGTCGACGTCGCGGTGTCCACGCCGAGGATGCTGGCCTCGCTGGTCGAGGAGGCGGTCGCGGTTGGAGACCTGGTGCGGCTCATGGAGTTTCAGCAGGGCCAGGCGAACCTCGTCGAGATCACGCTGCCCGACGACACGCCGTGGGGCGGCAGGCCGGTGCGAAAGTTGGAGCTGCCGCGCGACGCCGCCCTGGTGACGATTCTTCGCGGCCCGCGGGTGATCGTGCCGGAGGCCGACGAGCCGCTGGAAGGCGGCGACGAGCTGCTGTTCGTGGCGACCGCGGAGGTCGAGGACGAGCTGCGCAGCCTGCTGCTGCCCGAACCGTAAGCGTCGGGGGCTATTCGCTACTCGGCGCTAGTTGCCGGATCGGCCTGCACCACCTCGTCGCGGCGCTCGGCCTGGTGAACCGCGCGCTGAGCCACCCGGACCGGGAAGTACATCGTGAGCGCGGCGAGCACCGTCAGCGGCCACCCCATCGTGATGCGGGCCACGCCGAGCCAGCCGGTCTGGTCCATGTCGTACAGGTAGCGCTGGACGAAAAACCGCGACAGGAACACCACGACCCAGATCAGCGTCGCAATGTCGTACGCCCAGACGGCTTTTCGCACCCGGCGCCAGCTCGAGTCGTGCTCCTTGATGAAGCCCCAGATGTAGCCGACGATCGGCCGTCGCACCAGAACCGAGCCGGCGAACACGGCGGCCCAGAACAGCGAACCCCAAATCCCGAGCAGGAAATAGCCTTTGCTCTGCCCGACCACATAGGCGATGGCGGCGCAGATGCCCACGCCGATGAACCCCGACACCGCCGGCTGCACCGTCTCGCGCCGCCATAACCGCCACAGAAGGATCAGCGTCGCGACACTCAACGCCGACACGATCGCGGGGATCAACCCGAACGCGGTCGATACCGGGACGAACACCACCACAGGCAGCGACGAGTAGATCAGCCCGCTGATGCCGCCCATCTGGTCGAGCAGCTCACGCGGGACGCTGCGTTTGTCGGTCACAGGTCTCCGGCGGTCAAGAAGGGTCAGCGCTGAATCTCGTAATTCGGGTTGTAGATCGCCTTGGATCCGTTCTCGAGCTTGCCGAGCCGCCCGTGCACCCGCAGTGTGCGGCCGGGCTCGATGCCCGCGATGCGCCGCTGGCCCAGCCAGACGAGGGTGACGGCGTCGGTGCCGTCGAAAAGCTCGGCCTTGATCCCGCCGGCGCATCCTTTCGCGTTGGCTTCGACGCTGCGCAGTGTGCCGACCATCGTGACTTCCTGGCCGCGCTGACAATCGATGGCCCGCTGCGCGCCGGTGTTTGCGGCCTCGTCGGTCAGCTCTTCGGCGTCACGTTGCTCAGGGTCTTCGGTCAGCCGACGGGTGAGCCGGCGCAATATTCCATCGGCCGTAGCCATGACCAACTCCTGACACGTCTGTCTGTATGCACCCTGCATTCGCAACGGTAGACCTGTTGGGGGCGTCGTGCCATGTGGCGTCGACGTTGCTGGGCGTGTCGTTCGGCACAGGGGGCAGGATCGTGTGGTGGCCGTCGACCTAGGTGGAGTCTGCGCGGTGTTGCTGCCCGGCACCGGATCCGACGACGACTACGTCTACCGGGCATTTTCCGGAGCGTTGCACGACGCGGGCGCGGCGGTGGTGGCGGCCGCGCCACGGCCGGGCGCGTTGATCGCGGGCTACCTCGCAGAGCTCGACAACGCCGCCGCCGAAACGCCGATCGCGGTTGGCGGCGTATCAATCGGTGCCGCGGTCGCGGTGGCTTGGGCGCTCGCGAACCCGCACCGCGCGGTGGCGGTGCTGGCCGCGTTGCCCGCCTGGACGGGGTCGCCGGAGGGCGCGCCCGCGGCGGTGGCGGCCCGGCAGTCGGCCCTGGCGCTGCGGCGGGACGGCTTGGTCGCGGCGACGGCCCAGATGCGCGCGTCGAGCCCGCAGTGGCTCGCCGACGAGCTCACCCGCTCCTGGATCGGCCAGTGGCCCACGCTTCCCGACGCGATGGAGGAGGCCGCCGACTACGTCGCGCCCACGTGCCCCGAGCTGGAACGGCTCACGGTCCCGATAGGCGTCGTCGGCGCGATCGACGACCCGGTCCATCCGGTGGAAGTCGCGGTGGAGTGGGTGACGGCCGCGCCCCACGCAGCGCTGCGGACGGTGACGCTCGACGAGATCGGCGCCGATCCGGGGACGCTGGGGGCGGCGTGCCTGGCCGCGCTACAACAGGCCTAGGAGACGCTGAATAATCGGCGCGCCTCCCCGGAATATCGCTCTGAACTGGGAAAATAGGCCCATGCAGGGTGTGGAGCGGGCGGAGCGGGAACTGCTGGACGCAGAGGCATTGGTCGGTCATCTGGTGCCTGAGGGCAGCATGTTCGCGTTCCTTGCCGCACATCGCCAGGATGTGTTCGGCGATGAGGAGTTCGAGGACCTGTTCCCGTCGGGGCTGGGACGACCGTCGATCCCGGCGTCGGTGATGGCCTCGATCCTGGTGCTGCAGACCCTGCATGACCTGTCCGACCGGGAAACCGCAGACGCGGCCCGCTGTGACCTGCGGTGGAAGGTCGCTACCGGAATGG
>DASWBF010000560.1:0-7099 GCA_036390735.1 Mycobacterium sp.
TTCGAGAAGGCCGGTATCGAACCGTCCGATGTCGACGTGATCCAGTTGCAGGACACCGACGCCGGAGCCGAGATCATCCACATGGCCGAAGCCGGTTTCTGCGCCGACGGCGACCAGGAGAAACTGATCACCGAGGGCGCCACCGAGATCGGTGGCTCGATGCCGGTCAACACCGACGGGGGTCTCCTGGCCAACGGCGAGCCGATCGGCGCGTCCGGGTTGCGGCAGGTGCACGAGTTGGTGCGCCAGTTGCGCGGCGAGGCCGGCGACCGTCAGGTGCCAGGGGATCCGCAGGTCGGGTTCGCGCAGGTCTACGGAGCGCCGGGCACCGCCGCCGCAACAGTGTTGACGCTGTGATTTCTAGCCGAAACTGCGGAGAGATCGGGATTTTCACCGAAAACGCGATCTCTTCGCAGTTTCGGCGACATCGTGGTGTATGCCGAACACCACCTATGACTGTCCCGCCGGGCCGTTGCCCGCCTACCTCGTTGTTCCCTCGGGCGACGGACCGTGGCCCGGAGTCGTCGTCGTCCACGACGCGTTCGGGATGTCGGCGGACACCCGGCGCATCACCGACCGCTTCGCGTCCAGTGGCTACCTCGCGCTCGCGCCGGCACTGTACCACCGCGGCGTAAAGCCGTTGTGCGTCGTCGGAACTTTCCGGGCGCTGCAAAGCGGTAGCGGGCCCGCGGTCGACGATCTGATCGCGGCTCGGCAGTATCTGGCCGCAGATGATCGGTGCACTGGAAAGGTGGGGATCGCCGGCTTCTGCATGGGCGGCGGATTCTGCCTGCTGCTGGCGCCCCGCGGCGTGTTCGACGCGGCGGCTCCGAATTACGGCGTCTGGCCGAAAGACATTGACGCGCTTCGCCGCTCATGCCCGACAGTAGCGAGCTATGGCGCGCAGGACCGCATGCTGAAAGGCGCGGCGGCCAAGCTCGAGACGCTGCTGACCGAGGCCGGCGTTCCCCACGACGTGAAGGAATACCCGGACGTCGGCCACAGCTTCATGAACGACTGGAGGACGTCGGCACCATTGCAGGTAGTGAACCGCATTGGCAGCTATCGGTATTCGAAGCCGGAGGCCGAGGACGCGTGGCGGCGCATCCTGGCGTTCTTCGAGAAGCACCTCACCTGACCCGGCGGTCCTCCGCGACTGTGCGAATTTGTACGCCCCGCCCGGCGTGTCACGTACGAAACCGCACAGTCGGCGGGGGAGGGTACTCACCAACTGTGGCGCTTGCCCTGCTCGCGGTACCAGTCGAGAAGATCCGGGTTGTCGATCGCGCGGGAGTCGACGGCGACGTCGCTGCGTCCGGCGAGAATGCCGGTGATCGGCACCTCGAGTTTCTTGCCGGTACGGGTATGCGGGATACCGGGTGCCGCGATGATTTCGTCGGGCACATGCCGCGGCGACAGCTTCGAACGAATCTCGTTGCGCACCTTGTCCGTAAGCCCGGCGTCGAGAGCCTTGCCGGGCGCCATTGCGACGAACAGCGGCATCCAGTACTTACCGTCCGGCCCGTCGATGCCGACGACGAACGCCTCGCTGATCTCGTCGATCGCCTCGACGACTTCGTAGATGTCCGCCGATCCCATCCGGATGCCATGCCGGTTCAGCGTCGCGTCGCTGCGGCCGTGAATGACGATCGAGCCGCGCTCAGTGAGCGTGACCCAGTCGCCGTGTCGCCACACCCCCGGTGCCGGGCCGTCCTCCCAGTCGTGATCGAAGTACGCTGCGCGGTACTTGGATCCGTCGTCGTCGTTCCAGAAGCCGACCGGCATCGACGGCATCGGCTTGGTGATCACCAACTCACCGACCTCGTCGATGCGGGGCTCGCGCTTGGAGGACCAACAGTCAAGCGCCACACCGAGGTAGCGCGTCGCCAACTCGCCGGCGCGCACCGGCACGCCGGGCGTTCCGCCGGCGAATGCCGTGCAGACGTCGGTTCCACCACTGATCGACGACACCGTCACGTCCTTGCCGACGTGCGAGCCGACCCACTCGAAAAGATCGGCGGCCAACGGGGAGCCGGTGCTGCCGATCGTGCGTAATCGGCTCAGATCGTGTGAGGAGCCCGGTGTGAGCCCGGCCTTGCGCGACGCCAGCAGGTGGCCCGGGCTGGTGCCGAAGTAGGTGACCCGTTCGTCGGCCACAAGTTGCCACAGCCGGTCGGCGTCCGGATACAGCGGGTGGCCGCTGTAGCACACCACCGTCGATCCGCACAGCAGCCCGGACAGCCGGAAGTTCCACATCATCCAGGACAGCGCGGTCTGCCAGAAGAACACGTCGTCTGAACCCAGATCGGCATGCAAAGCAACGGTTTTCAGATGCTCGAGCACTATGCCGCCGTGCCCGTGCACGATGCCTTTCGGCCGGCCGGTGGTGCCGGAGCTGAACAGCACCCACAGCGGGTGGTCGAACGGCACGGCGGCCACGTCTAAAGCAATCGGCTCCGCGACGATGTCGCGATACGAGTCACCGCCTATCACGATCAGCGCCGGGTCATTCAGCAGCCCGCGCAGCTCAGCCGTGTGGGCCTGCTTGTCGATCCAGCGGCCGTTGTGCTGGTAGCCGTCGGCACTGAACAATACCTTCGGACGAAGCTGCGAGAGCCGCGCCGCGGCACCTTCGGGTGCGTAGTCCTGCCCGCACGACGACCAGACCGCGCCCAGCGATGCGGTGGCCAGGAACGCGACCATCGCGTCGGCCACGTCGGGCAAATATGCGGCGACGGTGTCGCCTTGCGTGACGCCGAGGCGGCGAAGCTCGGCAGCTACCGCGCCGATCCGTCCCGGCAGTGCATCCCAGCCGATCTCCGTGCGAACGCCCGATTCGTCGACGCCGACAATCGCGGGGCCGTCCTGGTGCGCGTGCCGCAGCACAACATCGACGTAGTTCAGTTCGACGCGCGGAAACCATTGCGCCCCAGGCATCGACGCGTCGGCAAGGACGCCGGCATCACCTTCGGCGGGCGCGGAGCCGCGGACGTCGAAGTACTCCCACACCGCGCGCCAAAACCGCGCTGGGTTGTCGACGGACCACTGCCACAGTTGCTCGTACTCGCCGGACGGCCCCCCAAAGCGCTGCGCAACATATTCCGCGAACCGGCGCCAGTGGGGCACGGTCATCGCTCGCTCAGCCTGACGATCTGCTGCGCGCGCCGCAGCACGGGCATGTCGACCATCATGCCGTCCAACTGGAACACCCCACGGCTTTCGCGCGCCGCCGCGACGACGCGCCGTGCCCACTCGACCTGGTCGGCCTCCGGCAGGTACCCGGCCCGAATCACGGGGACCTGGCTGGGATGAATCGCGACCTTGGCGTCGAAACCGACCGCGACCGCGTCGTCAACCTCCTCACGCAGTCCGTCGAGATCCTTGATGTCCAGATACACCGAATCCAGCGCCAGCCGCGAAAACGCTTTGGCCGCAAGCAGGGACGACGACCGCACATGCCGCGCGACGTCACGGAGCGTGCCGTCGGCGTTCCGGTTTGCGGTGCCGCCCAACGCCGCGAACAGATCCTCCGAACCCCACATGACCGCGACGGCGTTGTCGACTTGCACGCTCTCGGCGACCCTGACCGCCCCGAGTGGCGTCTCGACCAACACGACCACGTCCCGAGGCGCCAACGCGCGAATCTGCTGCGCAGACTCGGATTTCGGCAGCATCACGGTCGTGTATTCGGTGCGAGACAAGGTGTCCAGGTCGGCGTCGTAATCGGCGGTGTCGGCCGCGTTGACGCGCACCACGGTCTTCGCCGGGTCAAGTGGGTTATCCACCAAGGCCTTTCGGGCGGTCTCGCGGTCGGCGGCGGCCACTCCGTCCTCGAGATCGAGGATGACGACGTCGGCCACGGCGGCGGCCTTCGCGAACCGTTCCGGGCGGTCTGCCGGGCAGAACAACCACGCGGGTCCGTGCTGCAGCGTCATGGTTTCGTGCGCACCATCGTCTTGCGCGTCGCGGTCGCGACGATGTCGCCGTGCTGGTTGCGGCCGACATGGCTGAACGTCACGATGCCCTCGCCTTCGCGGGTGCGCGACAACCGCTTGTCGGTTACCTCCGACTCCGCGTACAAGGTGTCGCCGTGGAACAGCGGCTTCGGAAAGGCGATTTCGCTGAACCCGAGGTTGCCGACGATCGTGCCCTGGGTCAGCTGGGCCACCGACAGCCCGACGAGAGTGGACAGCGTGAACATCGAGTTCACCAGCCGCTGGTGAAACGGCGGCTGCCCCTCAGACCACGCCGCGTCGAGGTGCAGCGCCTGGGTGTTCATCGTCAACGTGGTGAACAGGACGTTGTCGGCCTCGGTGATGGTGCGGCCCGGCCGGTGCAGGTAGCGAACGCCGATCTCGAACTCCTCGTACCACAGGCCGCGCTGCTCGACCGTGCGCTTCGTCTCGTCTTGCGTCATAGGCAGATTGTCTGCGACGGCTAGCCGATGAACAGATCGGGGATGGGTTGCGCTCCGCCGCCGTAGCGCGACAGGTCATACCCGCCGGCCGCGACGAGGACCTCTTCGTCGATGTAGCAGTTGCCGGTGGCATCTCGCGACGGCCGCGACAGGATCTCGACGGCCGCGTCCGCCATGATCTCCGGGCTGCGCGACGACGCCAGCATCTTGTCGCCGTCGGGGATGTTCGCCACCGCGGTCGTGGCGATGTAGGTCTGCGGCCACAGGCAGTTGAATGCGATGCCGGCGTCGGCGAATTCGGCGGCCCAGCCCAGCGACAGCAACGACATCCCGTACTTGGACAGGGTGTACGCGGGGTGCGCGCCGAGCCACCGAGGGTTCATGTTCAACGGCGGCGCGATCGTCAGCACGTGCGGGTTGGGGGACTTGCGCAGGTGCGGCAGGCAGGCCTGGGTGAGCAGGAAGGTGCCCTTGATGTTGACGTCGGCCATCAGGTCGAACTTCTTGACGGCGAGATCCTCGCTGGGCTCCGTGGCGATCGCGCTGGCGTTGTTCACGCAGATGTCGACGCCGCCGAACTTCTCGACTGCGACGTCGACCGCACGGCGCACGTCGTCCTCTTTGCGCACGTCTCCGACCACAGCGGCCGCCTTGCCGCCCGCGGCTTCGATGTCCGCGGCCGCCGTGTGCACGGTGCCGGGCAGCTTTGGGTGTGGTTGATCGGTCTTGGCCAGCAACACGACGTTGGCTCCCTGCCGTGCCGCGCCGAGGCCGATCGCCAGCCCGATGCCGCGACTCGCGCCCGAAATGACCAGGGTGCGGTCAGCGAGCGCGTTCGGATTGCAGGGCATCATTCTCCTTTGTTGGCTGCGCGCTTCACCGCACGGGTGGCATGGTGATACCCAACACGACTTCGGCCGTGTCGTTATCACGCAATGGTATTGGCATTCTCATTTTTTGCAAGTACGGTATTCACTGATGGATGACCAGGTGCAGACCTCTGCGGGGATACCCCTCAAACCGGTGTACGGGCCGGCCGACCAGATCACGGAACCCCCGGCCCCAGGCGCATTCCCGTTCACCCGGGGCAACTTCGCCTCGGGGTATCGCGGACGACTGTGGACGTTCCGGCAGTACTCGGGGTTCGGGACCGCTGAGGAGTCGAATCGCCGCTACCGCTATCTGCTCGACCAGGGCGGGACGGGCTTGTCCGTCGCGCTGGACCTGCCGACGCAGTGCGGCTACGACTCCGACGACCCCGAGGTCTCCGAGGAGGTTGGCCGCGTCGGCGTCGCCGTGGACACGCTCGCCGACGCAGAGATCCTGTTCGACGGGATCCCGCTGGACAAGATCAGCACCAGCTTCACGATCAACGGGACCGCCGCGATCCTGCTCGCCTTCTACGTGGCCGCCGCCGAACGCAAGGGCGTCCCACGCGCGAAGCTCACCGGGACGATCCAGAACGACATCCTCAAGGAATACGCGTCGCGCGGCACGTGGATCTGGCCGCCGGAGCCGTCGCTGCGCCTGATCGCCGACACCATCGAGTTCTGCGCCGCCGAGGTGCCGAAGTTCAACGCGATCTCTGTGGCCGGCGCCCACTTCCGCGACGCCGGCGCCAACGCGGTGCAAGAGATGGCATTCACCCTCGCCGACGGGGTCACGTACTGCGACACGGTGGTCGAGCGTGGCCGGATGACGATCGACGAGTTCGCTCCGCAGATCTCGTTCTTCTTCTACACGCACGGCGACTTCTTCGAAGAGATCGCGAAGTACCGTGCGGGTCGCCGCCGCTGGGCGACGATCGTGCGGGAGCGGTACGGCGCGAAGTCCGACAAGGCGTCGATGTTCCGGGTCGGCTGCGTGTCCGGAGGCGCGTCGCTATATGCCCCGCAGGCGCAGAACAACATCGTGCGGGTGGCCTACGAGGCGATGGCGTCGGTGCTCGGCGGCGTCCAGTCGATGTTCACCGCTGCCTGGGACGAGCCGTTCGCGTTGCCCAGCGAGGAGTCCGCGACGCTGGCGTTGCGCACTCAGCAAATCCTGGCCTACGAAACGGGCATCACCAAGGTCGCCGATCCGCTCGGCGGCTCATACTTCGTCGAGGCGCTCACCGACGCCACCGAGGAACGCATCATCGAGATCATGGCCGACCTGGAGCGCCACGGCGGCATGGTGCGGGCAATCGAGGACGGCTATCTGCAGGGGCTCATCTCCGACGAGGCGTTCCACATCCATCAGGACATCGAGTCGGGCGCCCGCCTGATCGTCGGCCTCAACAAGTTCGTCACAGACGAGCCGCCGCACGACATCGGGATGTACGAACTCGACGCCGAGGGCCGCGACCTGCAGCTGAAGCGTCTGAGCAAGGTGAAGTCCGAGCGGGATGGGTCGGGAGCCAAGCAAGCGCTCGCGGCGCTGTCGCGCGCGGCAGAGGGCAACGACAACCTGATGCACGCGCTGATCGACTGTGTCAACGCCTACTGCACGGTCGGCGAGATGGTGTCCACCCTCAAGGCAGTGTGGGGCGAGTTCCAGCAGCCGGTGGTGTTCTGATGGCGCGCACGCGAGGAGCGAGAAAATGACCGCGCGGGTTCTGGTCGCCAAGCCCGGCCTCGACGGGCACGACCGCGGCGCCAAGATCGTGGCCCGCACGCTTCGCGACGCGGGCTTCGAGGTGAT